>DASZXM010000978.1:0-3218 GCA_035546415.1 Pseudonocardiaceae bacterium | reverse complement strand
CAGCATCAGTGCCCGATGCTCCCGGTACACCGACTCGACCGCCGCGGACGCCCTCATGCCGGCCGGTGGTCCACGCCGGGCACGTCGACGATCGGCCTGACCTCGATCGAGCCCACTTCGGCCATCGGGCACAGCGCGGCCAGTTCCAGGGCCTCGTCCAGGTCGCGGCAGTCCAGCACGTACACGCCGCCCAGGTGCTCGTGGGTCTCGGTGTAGGGGCCGTCGGTGATCATCGTCCGGCCGTCGCGCACGCTGACGGTGGTCGCGGTGTTCTCGTCGCGCAACGGGTGGCCCGAGACGAACGCGCCACGCCGCCGGCACTCGTCGGCGAACGCGTTCACCCTGGCCAGCGACTCGGCGAAGCCGGGGTCGGTCGGCTCGGGCCGGTCGCAGTCGTAGATGAGCAGCATGTACCGCACGTGGTCCTCCTGCCGTCCTCTGTCGTCACGAGCAAGGACGATCGGGCCGACGGTAACTCGACACACCGGTCTCGGCTTCTTTCGGATCTTGCGCGGGCCACTGAACTGATCCAGTGTGGTGGGCGTGCGAGCAGTGGTGATCGGTGTGGGAATGATCGGGGTCGTCCACGCCCGGGCGGCGCGGGCAGCGGGGGCGACGGTGCGGGGCGTGCTGGCGTCGACGCCGGAGCGCAGCGCGGCGGTGGCCGCCGAGTGGCAGGTGCCCACGGCGTATCCGGACCTGGACGCCGTGGCGGCGGACGACGAGGTGGACGTCGTGCACGTGTGCACGCCCAACGTCCTGCACGCGGACCAGACGGAGACGCTGCTGCGCGCCGGCAAACACGTGATCTGCGAGAAACCGCTGGCCACGACGGTCAAGGACGCCCAGCGCGTGACGGACCTGGCCGCCGGCTCGGGCCTGGTGCTGGCCGTGCCCTACGTCTACCGGTACCACCCGATCGTCCGTGAACTGCGGGAACGGCGGCTGCGCGGCGACTTCGGCGCGTGGCAGCTGCTGCACGGCAGCTACCTGCAGGACTGGCTGCTGCCGGCGGACGCGGCGTCGTGGCGGGTCGACCCGGCGGCCGGCGGCCCGTCGCGGGCGTTCGCCGACATCGGCTCGCACTGGTGCGACCTGGTCGAATGGGTCGCGGGCGTGCGGTTCGCCGAGGTGTCGGCCCGCCTGGGAACCACGATGGACACCCGGCCGGCCGGGTCGACGGCCACGTTCGCGGCGGCGGCGTCGGACGCCGAACGCGTCCCCGTGCGGACCGAGGACGTGGCGGTCGTGCTGCTGCGCACGGCCGAGGGCGTGCTCGGGACGCTCACGGTGTCGCAGGTGTCGGCGGGCCGGAAGAACCGGTTGTGGTTCGAACTGGACGGTGCCCTGGGCAGCGCGGTGTTCGACCAGGAGAACGCGGAGCAGGCGTGGCTGGGCGCCCGGGACGGCGCGAAGGTGATCGTGCGCGACCCGGAGTTCGGGTCGGCGGAGCAGCGCAGGCTCAACCGGCTGCCGGCCGGGCACGCGCAGGGCTACGCGGACTGTTTCGACGCGTTCGTCGCCGACACGTACGCCACCATCACCGGCCAACACCCGGCCGGGCTGCCCACCGGCGTCGACGGCGTCCGATCAGCACGCATCATCGACGCGGTTCTGCGGTCCCACTCCTCACTGACATGGACTCCCGTACCGGCATGACCGCCGGGAAGCCGACCCGCAGCACACCGGCCGCCACAGCGGCCACGAGCACGACCGCGGAGGCCAGCAGCAGCGCCTGGTGATAGCCGTGCCGCAGCAGCGGGGCGACGACGAGCGGTCCGACGATCTGCCCGGCCGAGTAGCCGGCCGTGAGCAGCGCGACGGAACGCGGGAACCGCAGGTGGGCGCCGGTGGCGAGGGCCACGGTGGCGATCCCGACGAACGTCGCCCCGAAAAGCACGGCGGCGACGAGCGCCGACGCCACCCCGCCGACCAGGGCGGGCAGGGCGATGCCGACGGCCTGCAGGGCCAGCGCGGCGAGCAGCAGGTTCGGTCGTGACCAGCGATGGCCCAGCCACGCCCACAGCGCCGACGAGGGAATGGCCGCGAGCCCGACCAGCACCCAGGCGCCGCTGCCCAGCCAGCCCTGTCCGATGGCGGCGACCAGGAACGTGCCCGCGATGATGTACCCGACGCCCTCCAGGGTGTAGCTGGCGAACAGCGCGGTGAACCAGCGGTGGGTGCGGGCCGGTTCGGGTCGCGCGGCGCCGGCCGGTTCGAGCGTCAGGGACCAGGCGCCCGCGGCCAGCAGGGCGGCGAGCGCGGCCGACGCCCACCAGGCCGACTGCCAGTCGGCGACCGTGCGCAGCGCGAGCACGAGGAGCCCGGACAGTGCGATGCCGCCCCCGATGCCGCCGAACGCCCAGCCGGCCAGGTGCGGCGGGTGCTCGCGCAGGTGGCCGAGCAGCGAACCGACGGCGACCACGAAGATCACGGCGCTCGCGACACCGGCCAGCAGCCGGAGCACGAGCCAGACGGCGGTGCCGTGGGCGAGCGGCATGCCGGCGAGGGTCGCGACGAGCAGCACCAGCGACCCACGCGCGACGACCGGCGACCGCATCGTGCCCGGCGCGAGGGTGCCGATCAGCGCCCCGACCAGGTAGCCGACGTAGTTGGCGGTGGCGAGGCCGGCGCCTGCCTGGGCCGTGAGCCCGGCCTGGGCGGTCATCAGCGGCAGGATGGGCGTGTAGACGAACCGGCCCACGCCCATGCCGGCCGCCAGGGCAGCGGCGACCTGTGCCACGTGCACCCAGGGCGACCCGTGGCGCCCCGCATCCGGCGCGGTCATGCTGTCCGGCCGGGGTCGTTCGGGTGGGAGTCCAGCGGTGTGATCTCGATCGTCATCCAGTCGCGCAGCGGCAGCGTGTCCAGGACGCGGGCGTGCAGGTCGGCATAGTCGTCCGCGCGCCAGACGCCGATGCTGTACTTCTCGCCGACCGGGCGCCACAACCGGACCAGATGGCCGCCGGCCGCCAACTCCTTGGCACGCACCGCCTCGGCGGCCCGCCGCCGGTCCACCTCGGCCGGATCGGTGCCGTCCGGGACGGCCGTCGTGATCTTGACCAGGAACTCGCGCATCACAGCCCTCCACTGTGGACCCACAACGGGTCCACGGCTTCAGCCTGCGCCGCGGACACCACCGCCGCCACGACCGGTGTGCTCCCGCGTGGTAGGCGCGACCTCCCACCGCACGTCGATACGGCACGATGACCACGGAA
>DASZXM010000977.1:0-3090 GCA_035546415.1 Pseudonocardiaceae bacterium | reverse complement strand
GTGTGGGCGGTGCCGACGGCACCGCCCACAGGTGCTCTCACCGCCGGGAGGCGGCAAGGAGCGAGAGCGCGCCGGGGGGCTTCGCGTGCTCATCTCCCCCATCGGTGGTAACTCTGCTGGCGCAACACGTTACGTACGGATTACACCCGTTTGGAGTAATCAGACCGTCCCGGGACACGGTCAGGACACGATTGCGAACAGCACCACGAACGCGCTGACGGCGATCAGCCCACCAGCGATCAACCAGCCGAAATCCCGCAGCGGTGACAGTGACCGGCTGTCCTCGCCGGGCACGTACACCCCCCGCGCCTCGAACCAGTCGGCCCACCGCACGAACCACGACACCGGGTTGAGATCGAACCCGCCACCAGCGGCCCGCCTGCGCCGGCCGGACGGTCGACGGTCGGATGGTCGGCCGTCGGGGGTCAGTCCCACTTCGGGGCGACCTCGGGCAGCGACGGGTCGATCTTCCACGCACAGAACTGCCAGGCGCGGGCCGTCGCGTACTGCACGCCGGCCGCGTCGAAGTTGATCAGCGGCGGTGTCCGGATGTGCGCGGCCTTCGCGCGGTTCATCATCTCGACGGCTGCTTCGGGCAACGGAAGCTGCCGCACGAGTTCGGCTGCCTTGTCGTAGACGTCCGCGCGGGCACTGGCGAGCGTTTCGCCGAATGTGTCGCCCTTGGTGTGGTTCTTGATCGCCGTGCCGCGAGCCGCCTTGCCGTAGTCCGCGAACGTCCGTGCCAGGTCGGCCTGGTCGTCGGCACTCAGCTGCGCAGCCGGCTCCATCAAGACCTCCGAGTAGCCCATTTTTCATTCGGGCGACATGACGATAGCGCTTGTTCCGTCCACCGGACGGAACTGTCACCCTTCCGCCTTGTTTGGCGGTGTTACCGGACAGTAGTGTTGCTTTCGTATCTCGTTCAGAGCCAGCCGTTGTCGGTCGCGACCCGCGCCGCCTCCAGTCGGTTGCGAGCACCGGTCTTCTGGATCGCGGACGACAGGTAGTTGCGCACGGTGCCCTCGGACAGGTGCAGCCGTTTTGCGATGTCGGTCGCCGTCGATCCGTCGGTTGCCGCATCCAACACATCCCTTTCCCGAGGTGAGAGCGGGTTGTTGCCCGCGGACAGCGCCGCGACGGCCAGCTTCGGGTCGATCACCCGCTCACCGCCCAGCACCCGGCGGATCGCGTGCGCCAACTCCTCGACCGGACCGTCCTTCACCAGGAAACCGCTGACCCCGGCGTCCATCGCCCGCCGCAGGTAGCCCGGCCGACCGAACGTGGTCAGGATGAGCACCTTGCACGCCGGCCGGATGGTGTGCAGCGCCTCGGCGGCCGTCAGACCGTCCATGCCGGGCATCTCGATGTCCAGCAGGGCGACGTCCGGCTCGACACGGACCACCTCGGCGACCACCTCGTCACCGCGGGACACCTGGCTGACGACCTCGATGTCCGGCTCCAGGCCCAGGAGCGTGCCCAGCGCGCCACGCACCATGCCCTGGTCCTCGGCCAGCAGGATGCGGATCATGCCGTGCTCCTCCCGGTCGTGGTGGCATTCCCGAAGTGGATCATGGCTCGTCGCCTCCGGGCAACGGCAACCGGGCCGCGAGTCGGAAGCCGCGTCCCGCAGCCGGACCGCTGTCCAGCGTGCCGCCCGCCGCGGTGACCCGTTCGGCAAGGCCGGCCAGACCGTTGCCCCCACCCGTGCCCACCACGCCGAGCGGGATGCCGACGCCGTCATCACACACGTCCAACGACACCGTGCCGTCGGTGCGGGTCACCCGGAACTCGCACGAGCGGGCCTTGCTGTGCCGCAGCATGTTCGTCGTGCCCTCACGGACCACCCAGCCGAGCAGCGCGTCCAGCGGCGCAGGCAACGGCGTGCCGTCCAGCCGGACGGTGACGTCGATCCCGGCCGCCTTGAGCGTGGACCGGGCCGCGTCGAGCTCGTCGGCCAGCGAGCGGCCACGGTAGCCGGTGACGGCTTCGCGCACCTCGGCTAAAGCCTGCTGGGCCACCGACTCGATGTCGCCCACCTCCCTGGCCAGCGGTGACTCCGGGTCGGCCAGTCGCCGCGCCACCTGGCTCTTCAGTGCGATCGTGGTCAGGCTGTGGCCGAGCAGGTCGTGTAGGTCACGCGCGAACCGCAGCCGTTCCTCGGTGACCGCGAGCCGCGCCAGGTCGGCGCGGGCGTTGCGCAGTTCGATGACGATCAGCATCGTCCGCCGGTACGTGAACATCATCATGCCGAGGAAGAACGTCAGGGAGATGCCGGTGACGATCTCGTTGAGCGGGCTCGCCTGCGGCCCGAGGTACTGCCGGTTGCGGAACTCGGCACCCAGCGCCAGGAATCCGCACACGAGCACCGTGGGCGGGGCCCAGTGCAGCGGCAACGCCACGGCGCACGCGATGCTCACGTAGATCAGCAGGCCCTTGTAGCCGCCGCCGAGCGTGAACGTCAGGCCGACGCCGAGCACCACGGTGCCGACCAGCCACGGCCGGATGACCGGGAACGGGACAGCGACGGCCATCGACAGCCACATCGTCCGCCACCACAGCCCCGCCATCACGGCCTCCACGGCCAGCACGATGACGACCGTGGGCACCGGGAGGGACCGGTGCACCAGGTCGGAGATCGGGTAGGCGTGGAACGCGAGCATGCTGACCAGGAAGACGGCCCACACCGTCCGCCGGGTCCGGCTCGCCGGGCCCGGCCGCCCCATCGCACCGAAGACCGGCGTTGCCTCGTTCATTCTCGACACCTCAGGGAAACGGTACGGGGTCAGCGGATCGTGTTGGCGCGCCGGTAGACCAGCCCGGCCAGCGCGGCGAACACCACCAGCCACCCGGCGAGGATCGCGATGCCCGTGGCGGACAGCGAGGCGCCGCCGGCGATCTTCCATCCCAACTCCGCGAACCTGTTGGACGGCAGCAGAGCCGCGATGTGCTGCAACACCTGCGGCAGGATCGTAACCGGCATCCACAGCCCGCCCAGGGCGGACAACGCCAGGAAGATCCCGAAGACCACGCCGAACGCGGTGTCGCCATCGGTCAGGTAGCCGAGGAACGTGCCCAGCGCGGCGAACGGAG
>DASZXM010000976.1:0-4058 GCA_035546415.1 Pseudonocardiaceae bacterium | reverse complement strand
ACCGCCAGCACCTACACCAACGGCACCGCGGAGCGCATGCTGGGCGAATTCGCCCGCGCCGACCGGGACCGCCTGGTGCTGGCCACGAAGTACACGACGCAGCGCCGACCTGGCGACCCGAACTCCGGGGGCGCGCACCGGAAGAGCCTGTTCGCGTCGGTGGAGACCAGCCTGCGGCGCCTGCGCACCGACTACATCGATCTGCTCTTCCTGCACGTGTGGGACTTCGCCACACCGATCGAGGAGATCCTGCGTGGCCTGGACGACCTGGTCCGGCAGGGCAAGGTCCTGTACGTGGCGATCTCCAACGCCCCGGCCTGGGAGGTCTCGCGCATGCAGGCGACCGCCGACCTGCGCGGCTGGTCGCCGCTGGTCGCGCTGCAGATCGAATACAGCCTCATCAACCGGGGCGGCGAACGTGACCTGATCCCGATGGCCCGGACGATGGGGCTGGGCGTGACCCCGTACTCACCGCTGGGCGGCGGCGTGCTCTCCGGCAAGTACGGCAGCGCCGACCTGGCCGCGACGAGCGCCGGCACCGGTGACGGCAACCGCAGGAGTTTCAATGCCGGCTTGGGCATGGTCACCCCACGCACCCTCGCCATCGCCGACGTCGTGCGGGAGGTCGCCGCCGAGATGGGACACACGCCCGCCCAGGTCGCACTGGCCTGGACCCTGCGGAACCCGGGCGTGACGGCGCCCGTCATCGGCGCCCGCACGCCCGAACAACTGGTGGGAAACCTGGCCGCACTGGAGGTCGACCTGACCGCCGATCACCTGGCCCGCTTGGACGAGGTGAGCGCGATCGACCTCGGCTACCCGCACGACATGCTGGCCAGCGACCACATCCGCGCGGTGACCGCGGGTGACCTGACGATCGAAACCCGCCGCTGAGACCCGCACGCAACACTTAAGTCGACGCTTGACTTTCAACCAGGGCGCTCCCTACAGTTAAGTGCATGCTTAACCATGAGTCGGCGGCCGATCAGGTGTTCCACGCCCTCGCCGATGCCAACCGGCGGGCGATCATCGAACGCCTGACCAGCGGCCCGGCCACGGTGAGCGAGCTGGCACGCCTCCTCGACGTGACGGTCGCGGCGACGGTCCAGCATCTGCGGGTACTGCAGGCGAGCGAGTTGGTCCGGTCGGAGAAGGCCGGACGCGTCCGCACCTGCCAGATCGATCCATCCGGCCTACGACGCGCCGAGCAGTGGTTGCACAGGCAGCGAACGACGTGGGAGCGCCGCCTCGACCGCCTGGCCGACGTGCTCGGGGAACGAGCAGGCCATGACACCCCCCAGGAGCCCCGATCATGAACGAGCACTCGGTGAAGCACAACACGTTCACGCTGGAGCGGACCTACACCTCCTCCCCCGCGCGGGTGTTCGCGGCATGGGCCGACCGCGACACGAAAGCGACGTGGTTCGCGGCCCACGACACCGACTACGCCCTCGACTTCCGGGTCGGCGGCACGGAGACCGCCCACGGACGCACCGGCGACGGGACGGACCTCGTCGCCGAGTCGGTCTACCGCGACATCCGCACCGACGAACGCATCGTCTACACCACGCTGCTGTACGGCCGGGGCGTGCTGGCGACCGTGTCGGTGACCACGGTGGAGTTCGTCCCCGACGGCACCGGCACCCACCTGGTGCTCACCGAACAGGACACGTTCCTCGACGACCACGAACAGCCCGACTGGCGTCGACAGGGCACCGGCGGCTGGCTCGACGCACTCGGCCGCCACGTCGACGGGTCCTGACACCATTTCTCCACAATGGATAGTGAAGGAGTCCATCGTGCCAAGCGAATCCACCGCCGAAGCCGAGATCCGCACGCTGTTGGAAACCCGCACGCGCGCACTTGCCGCCAGGGACGGGGCCACGCTGGTGGCCGCGGACGACGCCGAGATCGTGGTGTTCGACGCCGTCGCCCCGTTCGTCGTCCGAGGCGGGGAAACGACGGCGCGAAAGCAGGAATGGCTCGCGGCCTATCGCACCGGTATCGGCCACGAGATCCGCGACCTGGAGATCACGGCGGGCGCCGATGTCGCCTTCTGTCATTTCCTGGTCCGCATCAGCGGCACCATGCTCGACGACACCGAAGTGGGCATGTGGGTGCGCGCGACCAGTTGTCTGCGTCGAGGCGACGACGGCTGGCTGATCGTCCACGAGCACGCCTCGGTGCCCTTCGACGCCGACACGGGCAAGGCAGTGGTGACCGGCGACCTGTGACCGGTCGGTGGGCACCGACCGACGGGTCAGGGCTTGCGTCCCACCACCGCGAGCAGAGTGTCCTGCGGTGGCACGTCGCGCTCGTCCGGGTCCGGATGCCAGTCGGTCACCGTCGTGATGCCCGGCTCGACCAGGTCGAACCCGTCGAACATCCGGCGCACGTGGTCCGCGTCGCGCAGGTGGACCGACGTCGGTGTCGACTCGTAGAGCTTGGTCACCTGCTCCTGTTCGTGCGCGATGTCGGGCATCTGCCGGCCGTGCGTCATCACCAGATAGCTGCCGGCGACCAGCGACTCCCTGATCCGCGCCACGATGGCAGGCGGATCGTCCGAGTCGGGCAGGAAGTGCACGACGGCGTTGAGCAGCACGCCCACCGGCCGGGAGAAGTCCAGCAGCGCCAGGACATCCGGGTGGTTCAGGATGCCCTCGGGGTCCCGCAGGTCGGCCTGGACGACACCGGCCAGGTCGTTGCCGATCAACAGCGCCCGGCTGTGGGCGACGGCCACCGGGTCGATGTCCACGTACATCACCCGCGAGTCCGGTGCCGCCTCCTGTGCGACCTCGTGCACGTTGCCCAGCGTCGGCACGCCCGAACCGACGTCCAGGAACTGCCGGACGCCCGCGGCGATCAGCCACCGCACCGACCGGCCGACGAACGCCCGATTCGCGTGGGCGGCGGCGACGACCCCGGGCATCGCCCGCTCCGCCCGCTCGACGTACTCCCGGTCCACGGCGAAGTTGTGATAGCCGCCCAACGCATAGTCGTACATCCGGGCGGCGTTGGGCACCGTCACTTCGACGCCCTCCGGCACCCAGTCCGGTAGCTCCACGCTCACGGCCCCTCTTCCGGGCACGCGGACCCGGAACCGTCGACTGCTCGACGTCGACAGTACCGTTGTTCACCCGCCGCCGGGGACGTCCCCTTTGCGGCGGCGCGGCACGGCCGAGCGAGGCGGCGTCGAGCGCATGTGGTCGCGCACCGGTGCCAGCAGGCCGGCGAGCGCCGTGACGTCGTCCCGCGACAGTGGCTTGAACAGCAGGTTGCTGACCACCTCGACGTGACCGGGCAGCACCTTCGCCAGCAGCGCGCGCCCGGCATCGGTGATGGTGACGGTGATGCTCCGCTCGTCGTCCGGCGAAGGGTTACGGACGACCAACCCCGCCTTCTCGAGCAGACCGGCCTGGTAGGTCAGGCCGCTGCGGCTGTAGACGACGCCGTCGGCCAGGTCGGTCATGCGATGGCTGCCCGTCGGCGAGTCGCCGAGGCGGGCCAGCAGTTGGAACTGCACGTAACTGAGTTCACCGACGTCGCGCAACTGCTGCTCGACGGCGTGGCGGAGCAGGCTCGTCACCTCGATGAGCGCGAAGTAGGCGCCGAGCTCCTCGGGATCCAGCGTGGGCGGGGCGTCGGGCACGCCCGGAGTGTACGTGCTTCGAACTCGAAGAGAAGTCACTTGCTTCGAATTCGAAGCGTGTGCTACCGTCCGCGGCGTGCTTCGAATTCAAAGCACATTCACCCCCGAGAGAACGAGGCCCCAAATGAAGGCAGTGCGGTTCCACCAGTACGGCGACGCGAGCGTCCTGCGCTACGAGGACGTCGAGCAGCCGGTCCCCGGCGCGGGCGAGGTGCGGCTCCGCGTCGCCGCCTCCGCGTTCAACCCCGTCGACGACGGCATCCGCGGCGGCTACCTGCAGGAGGTCTTCCCGGTCGCCCTGCCCCACGTCCCGGGCATCGAGGTCTCCGGCACGGTCGACGCCGTCGGCGCGGGCGTCACCGGCCTGAAGGCCGGCGACGAGGTCGTCGGGTTCCTGCCGATGACCGCC
>DASZXM010000975.1:0-4800 GCA_035546415.1 Pseudonocardiaceae bacterium | reverse complement strand
TATGATAGCTCGCCACGCCTGAGACGGACCGGCGCCGGCCGCCGAGCGGAGGGCCGGCGCCGGCCGCGCTGCCACCGGGTCGTCAGACCTTGGTGGCCGGGTTGATGTGCGTGCGACCCCGCAGGTCCAACTCGATCTGTTCCAGGCTGCGGCCCTTGGTCTCCGGGACCAGCCACCGGGTCAGCAGCCACAGCACGACGTTGATGCCGGCGAAGACGTACATCGTGTTGCCCAGGCCGAGCGATCCCTTGTCGGAGATGACCGGGAACACGGCCGTGACGACACCGGTGGCCGCCCACAGCACCACGGCACTGACACCCATGCCGGCGGCGCGGGCCTTCAGCGGGAAGATCTCCGCCATCATGACCCACACCACGGCGCCCCAGCCCAGCTCGTAGCCGACCAGGTAGAGCACCAGCAGGATCAGCGTCAGCGCGCCCAGAGTGCCCTTGCTGGTGACGTTCGTGACCACGATGCCGGTCAGCACCAGCGTCACCGCCATGATGATGTTGCCCGACAGCAGCAGCGGCTTGCGGCCCCACCGGTCGACCACGAACACGACCCACGCGGTGAACAGCAGCTTCGTCACGCCGAGCAGCACGCCGGACAGCAGCGCCGAGTTGGTGGTGAAGCCCAGCGACACCAGCATCGTCGGGAAGTACGCGTTGATCGCGTTGACACCGCTGAACTGCTGGCCGATCGCCAGCAGCAGGGCCACGACCAGCATCGGCCGCACCCACGGGGCGATCAGGTCACGCCACCGCGACTGCTGCTCGGTGTCCAGCCGGACCACCTCGCGGATGCTGGCCAGCTCCGCGTCCACGTCGTCGGTGCCGTGCGAGCTGACCAGCACCGACCGGGCCTCGTCCTCCTTGCCCAGCTTGAGCAGCCAACGCGGCGTCTCGGGCAGGAACACCAGTCCGACCAGCAGGATGGCGGCCGGGATCAGCGCACCGGCGAGCATCGCCCGCCAGTTCGCCGTGCTGTTGAGGAAGTAGTCGACCAGGAACGCGATCAGGATGCCCAGCACGATGAAGATCTGGTTGAGCGACGACATCGCGCCGCGCAGCCGGCTGGGGGCCAGTTCCGACAGGTAGGTCGGGACCGTGGCCGACGAGCAGCCCACCCCCAGGCCGAGGACGAACCGGGAGATGGTGAGCATCGCCAGGTTGGGCGAGAAGGATGCCAGCAACGTGCCGACGATGACGATCACCGCGGCCACCATGATCGACCGCTTGCGGCCGACGGCGTTGCACAGCTTGCCCGCCAGGCCCGCCCCGAAGATCGCGCCGACCGAGAGGCTGGCGGTGACCATGCCCTTGTCGAACCCGGAGAGGTGCCAGACCTTGGCGATGAAGACCAGGACGCCGGAGATGACGCCGAGGTCGTAACCGAAGAGGATGCCGCCGAGGGCACCGAAGAAGTAGAGAACAGTCCTGTTGATGTGCCTGTTCGGCGCTGGCGCCGCTTGCGTCACGCTGAATCGCCTCGTTTCGTGGACTGGCCGGCGTCGGCCAGGTGAACAACCCGTCAGACCCGGGCGGGTGCGGTCCTGCCACGGGCTTCGGCTGGGGTCGCGGACCAGCGGTCCGCTGATGAACGCCCCGGTCGGCCGCCCGGCGGGTTGGCGAGCGAGAGTGGCGAGTCAGCCGCGTGCGGTCTGCGGCTGCGCAGGAAGAAGAGCAGTTGCGGGTGGTCTGGCCATCAACCTCCACGAACGACGTATCTCAGGTATTACGTCTGATATATGATCGTGGGAGCCCGTGTGTCAGTCAACGCTTGGGCGCACACGGACCTAACATCTACGTAACACGCGCTGTTACGTCCCACTCCGCTGCCTGGGGCGGCGCTTGCCGAACGGGGACCGACCCATGCCCGAGATGCTGCGCCTGCCCGCATCCCGCACCGAACTGGTGTTGGAGGAGATCCGCAGGGCCATCCTGACCCGCAGGCTCCTGCCCGGGCAGCCGCTGGTGGAAATGGAGCTGGCCAGTCAGCTCGGCGTGTCCAAGACGCCCGTCCGGGAGGCGTTGAAGCTGCTGTCCGGTTCCGGGCTGGTCACGTTCAGCCCGTACAAGGGCGCCTCGGTGCGGGTCGTGGACCGGGAACTGGCGATGGCCGTCTACGACGTGCGGCTGCTCCTGGAACCGGAGGCGGTCGGCCGGGCCGTGCGCCGCGGTGACCAGGCCGGTTTCGTCGCCGCCCGCACGGCGCTGGAGTCGGCGCGCACGGTGATGACGTCGGAGGCGATGGCGTCCGGCGACCACGCCGAGCTGAGCCTGCTGAACCGCGCATTCCACCAGGCCATGTACTCCGGCTGCGGCAATCCGCTGCTGATCAGCGTGCTGGACGACCTGCGCGACCGCGCCGCCCTGATCAGCGTGGTCGGCTGGGAGACCAGCCCCAGCTGGGACGTGGAGTGGCAGGAACACCAGGCGATCCTGGCGGCCGCCACCGACGGCGCCGACGACCTGGCCGGCGAACTGACCCGCCGGCACATCCAGGGCTTCCTGGACCGCATCGTCGCGACGATGGCCGAACCGGCCGACGCCGTGCCCACCGACGCCTGACCGACGCCACTCCAACGCCCACCGGCACCCGATCTACTTCGGACGCCATCGGCGTCGACTAGGTTGTCACCGGCATCCACGACACCGGGGAGAGCTGGTGAGCAATCTCAGCAAGCTGGACGCGCACGCCGTGCTCGACGAGGTCAGCGAGGTCGTGCGCCGGCCCGACTTCCGCAAGACCATCGTCTGCGGCGTCCTCGCCCTGGCCGCGCCCGGCGTCTACTACGCGCTGGACGGCCTGGCCGCGCACGGCACCAAACGGGTGGGCGTGTACCTGGCCATCGCCGGCTGCCTGATCTTCGGGCTGATCGCCGTGCGCAGCGCCGCCAACGAGGTGGCGCGCATCGTGGGCACGCGCGGCGGCGCGTCGGCGGCGAACGTGCTGCGGTGGGTCATCACGCTGGGCGGCTACCTGATCGTCGTCATCGAGGTGCTGACGCTGCTGGGCGTGCCGTTGGACCGGCTGCTACTGTCCGGCGCGATCACCGGCGTGGTCGTCGGCATCGCGGCGCAGCAGTCGCTGGGCAACGCGTTCGCCGGACTGGTGCTGCTGTTCTCCCGGCCGTTCGTGGTGGGGGAGTACATCACGCTGCGCTCGGGTGCGCTGGGCGGCCAGTACGACGGCGAGGTCACGGCGATCACGCTGATGTACACCCGGATGCTCACGGCGGACGGCCCGGTGTCGCTGCCCAACAACGGGGTCCTGGCATCGGCGACGGGCCCCCGCCCGGTACCGCCACCGGAGGAGGAACCGGAGCCGGTCCGGCTGCCCCGGCCGCTGTTGCGGCAGGTCCCGTCGGTGCCCAAGGGGTCCTACCGGCGGCGTCGCGCAGGCTGATCCACGCCGTCGTACGGTGGACCGATGGACAAGCTGCCCAAGAACGTCTACGAGCGCGAACTGCTGCGCCTGCAGACCGAACTGGTGAAGCTGCAGGAGTGGGTGCGGGCCGAGGGCGCCCGCCTGGTCGTGGTGTTCGAGGGCAGGGACGCGGCCGGCAAGGGCGGCACCATCCAGCGTGCCGCCGCCTACCTCAACCCCCGGTTCGCGCGGATCGTCGCACTCCCGAAGCCCACCGAGCGTGAGCGCACCCAGTGGTACTTCCAGCGCTACATCGAGCATCTGCCGGCCGGCGGCGAGATCGTGCTGTTCGACCGCAGCTGGTACAACCGGGCCGGGGTCGAGCACGTGATGGGCTTCTGCACGCCCGACGAGCACCGCCGGTTCCTGGCGCAGTGCCCGGTGTTCGAGCGGATGCTCATCGAGGACGGCATCCTGCTGCGCAAATACTGGTTCTCGGTCAGCGATGAGGAACAACTGCGCCGGTTCGAGAGCCGCCGCAAGGACCCGCTGAAGCGTTGGAAGCTGTCCCCGATGGACCTGGAGTCGTTGCGCCGCTGGGAGGACTACTCGCGGGCGAAGGACGAGATGTTCGTGCACACGGACCTGCCCGAGGCCCGCTGGTTCGTGGTGGAGAGCGACGACAAGCGGCGCGCCAGAATCAACATGATCGCGCACCTGTTGTCCACGATCCCCTACCACGACGTACCCGAACCCACGCTGAAACTGCCGCGCCGCCCGGAGAGCACGGGTTACGTTCGGCCGCCCAAGGACCTCCAGACGTTCGTCCCGGACCATGCGGCCGGCCTGACGTGACGCGCTGGAACCGGCCGTCCGGCCGGGGCGTGCCGGATCACCGGTAGGCGCACAACTGTCGGGCGATGTCGGTGTCCAGTTCGTAGCGGTCGTAGCCGTTTGGTGGGTTGCCGCTGGTGAAGTCGACGCCCGCCGAGGGTTGGCCGGGTACGGGTGTGCGCGGCGCCGCGTGCACGTCCCGCACCCGGGTCAACCGAACCACGTCGACCACGTTCCCGGGCCGCACACCCCCGCCGGCCATCACCGTCACGCCCGGCGCCCGCCGGACCATGTCGGCGATGACCGCCGCACCGTCCAGCGCCGTGGCCGCGCCGCCCGACGTCAGCACCCGCCGTACGCCGAGTTCGCCCAACACCTCGACCGCGGCCAACGGGTCGGCGCACACGTCGATCGCCCGGTGGAACGTGAACTCCCGGTCGCCGGCCGCGGCGACGAGTTCCGCCGTGGCGGCCCGGTCCACGGTGCCACCGGCCAGCACCCCAGACACCACACCCGCCGCACCTGCGGCGACCGCGTCGGCGACATCCTCGATCATCACGTCGATCTCGCTTGCGGCATAGGCGAAATCGCCACCCC
>DASZXM010000974.1:0-15118 GCA_035546415.1 Pseudonocardiaceae bacterium | reverse complement strand
TCGTCGCCGCCATCAGCACGCCGGTACCAGAAGTCAGAACCGCCACGTCACTTGCCTTCCTGCACGGTAACGACCGACGACAGCGTCGCGTTGACCGACGGGTTGACGATGTCCAACAGCGGCTTCGGGTAGAAGCCGAGCAGCAGGATGAGGATCACCAGTGGTGCGAGCACCCAGCGCTCGCGGCCGTTCAGGTCGCGGATGCCGCGCCGCGCGCCGACCGACGGGTCCATCGCCGCACCCGGTCCGCCTGCCAGGCCGACCAGTGCGTTGCCGCGCACCGGACCGTGGAACACCCGCTGGTACAGCCACAGCACGTACAGCGCGGCGAGCACCATGCCGATGGTGGCCAGGATCGCGTACACGGTCTGCGTCTGGTAGGCGCCCAGCAGCACCAGGAACTCGCTGACGAACGAGTTCGTGCCGGGCAGCGACAGCGTGGTCAGGCCGGCGAGGAAGAACATCCCGCCCAGGATCGGCGTGACCTTCTGCAGCCCGCCGTAGTCCTCGGCGCGCACCGAACCGCCACGCGCGATGACCATGCCGATCACCACCAGCAGCATGCCGGTGGAGATGCTGTGGTTGACCATGTAGGTCACGGCACCGACCTGGCCCTGCGCGGTGAACGCGAACACGCCCAGCGCGATGAAACCGAAGTGCGCCAACGACACGTAGGCCACGAACCGTTTCATGTCGCTCTGCCCGGCGGCCAGGATCGACCCGTACAGCACGCCGGCGACGGCCAGCACCAGCAGCAGTGGGGCCAGCGTGCGGCTGGCGTCCGGGAACAGCGGCAGGTTGTAGCGCAGGAACCCGAAGATGCCGACCTTGTCCAGCACGCCGACCAGCAGCACGCCGACACCGATCGGCGCCTCCGCGGTGGCGTCGGGCAGCCACGTGTGGAACGGCACCAGTGGGGCCTTGATCGCGAACGCGAAGAAGAAGCCCATGAACAGCCAGATCTGCGTGGACAGCGGGGCGTGGCTGACCACCCGGGTCAGCGTCGCCCAGTCGAACGTGCCGTTGCCGGTGACCGACTCCGCGTACGACCAGCACCCGATGGCCGAACCCAGCATCAGCAGGCCGCCCAGGAACGAGTACAGGAAGAACTTCACGGCCGCGTACCGGCGGTTCACGCCGCCGTAGCCGCCGATCAGGAAGTACATCGGGATCAGCATGATCTCGAACAGCACGTAGAACAGGAACACGTCGGTGGCGGCGAACACGCCGACCATCAACGCCTCCAGGCACAGGATCAGCGCGAAGAACCCGGCGACCGAACGGCCCTCGGGCAGCTTCTCCTCCCAGGACGCGCCGATCACGACCGGCACCAGGAAGGCGATCATGACGACCATGACCAGCGCGATGCCGTCCATGGCGAACGACAGGTGCACGCCGTAGGAGGCGATCCAGTCCGCCGAACCGGAGAACTGGAGCCGCGCGCCGTTCGAGTCGTAGACGAACAGCGACACGACCGCGAGCGCGAACTCCACCAGGGAGAACGCGATCGCGACCAGCTTGGCCATGCGCGCGTCGTGCTTGAGCGTCGTGACGACGCCCGCGCCGATCAGCGGCCAGAGCAGCAGGCCGAGCAGGATCGGGAAACCGTGACCGGTGATCGTGACGGGGCTCATCCGGAGAACCTCACCAACAGCAGCGCCGCGATCAAGAGGATCGAGCCTCCCAACATGCTCAGTGCGTAGGACCGCACGAAACCGGTCTGGAGCCTGCGCAATCGGCCGGAACTACCGCCGAACAGCGCGGCCAGGCCGTTGACCAACCCGTCGACGCCCTTGCGGTCGGAGAACACCAGCGCGCCGGTCAGCCACTGGCCGGGCCGGGCCACCAGGGTCTCGTTGAGGGCGTTGCCGTACAGGTCGCTGCGGGCCGCGTGGATCGGCCAGGCCACCGGTTCGGGCCGGGTCACCGGGACCGACCTGCGGCCGATCGCCAGGTAGGCGACGAGCACGCCGATCGCGACCAGCACGAGTGTGAGGACCGTGACCATCACGCTGGACAGCGCGGGCGTGGCAGCCGTCGAACCGGGCCCCGCCTCGTGCACCTCCAGCTTGCCCAGCGACGGCGTGAGGAACCCGGCGAGCCGGTTGCCGATCGACAGGAACGCGCCCGCGCCGACCGATCCGATCGCCAGCACGATCATCGGGATCGTCATGTTCGCCGGGGCCTCGTGCGGGTGGTAGTCCTCGCCCTGCGCGTTCTTCAGGTCCTTCCAGCGGGCGTCCCCGAAGAACGTCATGATCACCAGGCGGGTCATGTAGAACGCGGTCAGGCCGGCCGCGATGGCCGCGGCCAGGCCGAACACCCAGCCGCGCCAGCCGCCCTCGGCGAACGCCGCGTCGATGATGGCGTCCTTGGAGAAGAAGCCGGACAGCCCGGGGAAGCCGATGATCGCCAGGTAGCCGAGGCCGAACGTGACGGCCGTGATCGGCATCCGCCGGAACAGGCCGCCGAACTTGCGCATGTCGGTCTCGTCGTCCATGGCGTGCATGACCGAACCGGCGCCGAGGAACAGTCCGGCCTTGAAGAAGCCGTGCGACAGCAGGTGCACGATCGCCAGCGCGTAGCCGAACGGGCCCAGGCCCACGGCCAGCATCATGTAACCGATCTGGCTGACCGTGGAGTACGCCAGCACCTTCTTGATGTCGTCGTAGGCGCAGCCGATGATCGCCCCGAGCAGCAGCGTGATCGCGCCGATGATGACGACGACCAGCCGGCCCGACGACGTGAGGTCGAAGATCGGGTTGGCCCTCGCCACCAGGTACACGCCCGCGGTGACCATGGTCGCGGCGTGGATCAGGGCGGACACCGGGGTCGGGCCCTCCATGGCGTCGGGCAACCACGCCTGCAGCGGGAACTGGCCGGACTTGCCGCACGCGCCGAGCAGCAACAGCAGCGCCACGGCCGTGAGCGTGCCGCCGGACAGCGTGTGGGCCTGCGCGAAGACCTCCGTGTACTGCGTGGTGTGGAGGTTCTTGAACAGGATGAAGATCGCCAGGGCCAGGCCGACGTCGCCGACCCGGTTCATCAGGAACGCCTTCTTCGCCGCCGTCGCCGCCGACGGGCGGTCGGAGTACCAGCCGATCAGCAGGTACGACGCCAGGCCGACACCCTCCCAGCCCAGGTACAGCGTCACGAAGCCGTTGCCCAGCACCAGCAGCAGCATCGACGCCACGAACAGGTTCAGGTAGGCGAAGAAGCGGCGGCGGTCGCGGTCGTGCGACATGTAGCCGATCGAGTAGATGTGGATCAGGCCACCGACACCGGTGATCAGCAGGACGAACGTCAGCGACAGCGGGTCCAGCCGCAGGCCGAAGTCCACCTGCAACTGTCCCACCGGGATCCAGTCGAACAGGTGCAGGTTCTGCACCCGCTGGCCCGCGGGCAGGCTCAGCGAGTGGAAGAACTCCACCAGGCCCCAGACGAACGCCAGCGCGACCGTGAGGCAGCCGAGCAGGTGGCCCCACCCGTCCGTGCGCCTGCCGCCGACCAGCAGGACCAGCGCGCCGAACGCCGGCAGCGCGAGCAACAGCCAGGCGGTCGAGGCAACCCCGCTCGCCGCGATGACATTCCCCATCTGTGGCGTACTCCCTTTAGTACTTCAGCAGGTTGGAGTCGTCGACCGATGCCGACCTGCGGGTGCGGAAGATCGACATGATGATCGCGAGACCGACGACGACCTCGGCGGCCGCGACGACCATCACGAAGAACGCCATCACCTGGCCGTTCAGCGAACCGTTCACCCGGGCGAACGTGACGAGGGTGAGGTTCACCGAGTTGAGCATCAGCTCGATGCACATGAACACGACGATCGCGTTGCGCCGCACCAGCACGCCGATCGCGCCGATCGCGAACAGGAGCGCGGACAGCAGCAGGTAGTACGTGGGTGTCATGACTTCACGTCCTGATCGATGCTCGACCCTTCGGTGTCGAGGGCCGACTCCGTCAAGGGGTCCTCCGCGACCGGCACATGCCTGCCGTTGGTCAGCGCGTGCGCGTCGACGGCCTCGCCGCCCTCGACCTCGGTCAGGTCCGGTCCGAACTCGTCCACCTGCGTGGACTCGATGATCTCGGACAGCGACTCCGGCGCGATCGAGCCGTCCGGCAGCAACGCGGGCGTCGCGACCGAGTTGGCCGTGGCGAACACGCCGGGGCCGGGCAGTGGCGAGGGCCGGTCGTGCTCGCCGCGGAAGCGGGCCACGACCAGTTCCCGCTGGGTCCGCTTGCCGCCCTTGGCACCGCGGCCGGTGTAGGCGAGCACCATCGCGCCGACGGCGGCCGTGATCAACAGCGCCGACGTCAGCTCGAACGGGAACAGGAAATCGGTGAACAGCGACCGGCCGATCTGGCTGACGTTGCCGCCGTTGGTGCTGTTCGGGCCGTTCAGGTTCGCCGTGGTGACCTGGCTGATCGCCCGGGCCACGATGCCGACCACCAGGCCGGCCAGGCCGACGCCGAGCACCCCGGCCCAGAGCCGTTGCCCGCGCAGCACCTCGACGACCGAGTCGGACGCGTCCCGTCCGACCATCATCAGCACGAACAGGAACAGCATCATGATGGCGCCCGTGTAGACGATGATCTGCACGAACCCGAGGAACGGCGCCTGCTGGACCATGTACATCATGCCCAGGCACAGCATGGTGAGCACCAGCCACAGCGCCGAGTGCACCGCGTTGCGGGAGAACAGCATACCCAGGCCGCCTGCCAGGGCCAGCGGCCCGAGGATCCAGAACGCGATCTCCTCGCCCGCGCCGACAGTGCCCTGTCCGGCGGCGAGAACTTCGGTGGCCATGTGGAACATCAGCGCCGGGCCTCCTCACCGCTGGTCTCGACGATGCCGCCTTCGGGCACCCCGGCCTTGCGGGCCAGCTCCGGACCGTTGACGTAGTAGTCCTGCTCGTCACGGCCCAGGCGCATCGGGTGCGGCGGCTGCTCCATGCCGGGCAGCAGCGGCGCCATCAGCATGTCCTTGGTGTAGATCAGGTCCTGGCGGTTGTCGTCGGCCATCTCGTAGAAGTTGGTCATCGTCAGCGACCGCGTCGGGCACGCCTCGATGCACAACCCGCAGCCGATGCAGCGCAGGTAGTTGATCTGGTAGTCGGCGCCGTACCGCTCGCCCGGCGAGTACCGGGCCTCCTCGGTGTTGTCGCCGCCCTCCACGAAGATCGCGTCCGCCGGACACGCCCACGCGCACAGCTCGCAGCCGACGCACTTCTCCAGGCCGTCGGGATGCCGGTTGAGCTGGTGGCGGCCGTGGTAGCGGGGCGCGGTGCCCCGGAAGTCCTCCGGGTACTGCTCGGTGACGACCTTCTTGAACATCGTCGAGAAGGTGACGCCGAATCCCTTGATGGGATCAAACATCCCCATTGTCCGCCTCCTCCGTCGAACCGCTCGTCACCGACGCGACGGCGCGTTCCCTCGCGCGCACCCGCCGGGGCCGCCGGTTCGGGTCCGGGACCACGAGATCCAGCGGCGGCACCGGGTACCCGCCGCCGGTGACCTGCACCCGCTCGTCCTTCGTCCTGCGCTCCGGCACCAGGAACGCGATCACCAGCGCGACGACCACGACGCAGCCCAGGATGACCAGCACCATCGGGCCGGAGAAGCCGTAGCGGGCCTTGACGTCGCGCACCGCGATGACGGCGACGATCCACACCAGGCTGATCGGCACCAGGAACTTCCAGCCCAGGCGCATGAACTGGTCGTAGCGCAGGCGGGGCAGCGTGCCGCGCAGCCAGATGTAGACGAACAGGAAGATCAGGGTCTTGATCAGGAACCACAGCACCGGCCACCAGCCGGTGTTCGCGTCCGCCCACAGCGACAGCGGCCACGGGGCACGCCAGCCACCGAGGAACAGCGTGGTGGCCACGCAGGACACCACGACCATGTTCACGTACTCGGCGAGGAAGAACAGCGCGAACTTCAGCGACGTGTACTCGGTGTGGAAGCCACCGACCAGCTCGGACTCGGCCTCCGGCAGGTCGAACGGGGCCCGGTTGGTCTCGCCGACCATGGAGATCAGGTAGATCACGAAGCTGGGCAGCAGCAGCCAGCAGTACCAGCCGCTCTGCTGCGACGCGACGATGTCGCCCGTGGACAGCGAATGCGACTGGATCAGCACGGCGACGATCGCCAGGCCCATCGCGATCTCGTAGGAGATCACCTGCGCGGCCGAGCGCAGCGAGCCCAGCAGCGGGTAGGGCGAGCCGGACGACCAGCCGGACAGCACGATGCCGTAGACGCCCAGCGACGAGCACGCCAGCACGACGAGCAGGCCGACCGGCAGGTCGGTGAGCTGCAGCGCGGTCTGGTGGCCGAACATCGACACCTGCGGGCCGAACGGGATCACCGAGAACGCCAGGAACGCCGGGATGGTGGAGATGACCGGCGCGATGAAGTACACCCACTTGTCCGCGAGGACGGGGCGGATGTCCTCCTTGAACGCCAGTTTCAGGCCGTCGGCCAGGGACTGCAGCCAGCCGTTGGGGCCGACCCGGTTGGGACCGGGCCGGTGCTGCATCCGGGCGACGACCTTGCGCTCCCAGTTGATCATGAACAGGGTCATGACCACGCCGAACGCGAAGAGGATGACGACCTTGACGATCGTCAGCCACACCGGGTCGTTGGCCAGCAGCTTGGCCGTGTCCCCGTTGGTGTAGAGGTGCACCGGGTGCATCACGCCTCCCTCTCCGTGCCCGCCGCACGGACGTTCACCAGGTCCCCGTGCGCCGCACCGAGCCGGTGCAGCTCGGCCGGCCCGGAGTTCTCCGGCAGCCAGACCACGCCGTCGGGCAGGTCGGCCTCGACGGCCGGCAGTGTCACGGCGTCCCGGCCGGTGTGCACGGTGGCCGGCTCGCCGAACGTCACGCCCAGCGCGGCGGCGGTGGCCGCGCCCAGCCGGACGACCGGGACCTTCGCGGTGGCCGCCAGGTGCGGTTCGCCGTCCTGCAGGGAGCCGTTGTCCAGCAGTTCCCGCCAGGTGGCCAGCAGGGCCTGGCCGGGGCCCGCCGCCGGCGTGCGGCCTGCGGCGACCGGCGTCCGGGCCGGTGCGGCCGTGCCCAACCGGTCGGCCGCGTCGCCCAGCCGGTTCAGGTCACCGGCCGACGCCACCGAGGTCTGGGTGAACAGGTCCACGTCCATCTCGACGGCCAGCGTGTCCAGCACTCGACAGTCGGGCAGCGAACCGGGGTTCTCCAGCGTCTGGTCGAACGGCCGGGGCCTGCCCTCCCAGTTGAGGTAGGTGCCGGACTTCTCGACAGCGGGCGCGATCGGCAGCACCACGTGCGCCCGTCGCGTCACCTCGCTGACCCGCAGTTCCAGGCTGACCACGAAGTCCACCGTGGACAGTGCCATCACGGCGAGCGCCGGGTCGGGCAGGTCGTCCGGGTCGACGCCGGCGACCACCAGGCCGGACAGCCCGGAGGACGCGGCCGCGGCGACGATGCCCGCGGCGTCCCTGCCGGGCAGCGACGGCAGCGCGCCCGCCGTCAGGCCCCAGGCCTTCTCCACCTCGGCGCGGCCGACGGCGTCGGTGACCAGGCGGCCACCGGGCAGCAGCGACGGCGCGGCACCGGCGGCGAGCGCGCCGCGTTCACCGGCGCGGCGCGGGATCCAGGCGATCCGGGCGCCGGTCAGCTCGGCCGCGGCGCGGACGGCGGTGAACAGGCCGGGGATGCCGGCTGCCCGCTCGCCGACCAGGATCACCGAACCCGGCTTGCGCAGCGCCTCGGTGACCTCGGTGGGCAGGTCGGCCACGACCCTCGGCTCGGCGCCGGGCAGGCTGGGTACCAGCGTGCCGCCCGTCTTGCGCACCGACGGGGTCGTCCACTGTCCGACGTGGAACAGCGCCAGCTTCCCGCGCCGCGCGGACTTGCGCAGCCGCAGGAAGACGATCGGCGACTCCTCCTCCGGCTCGAACGCCACGGTCAGCACCGTCGGCGCGGCCTCGACGTCGGCGTACGTGACGCCGCCGCGCTCCGGGGTCTGGCCCAGCACCACGTCGGTGAGGAAGTCCAGTTCCTCGGCGGAGTGGACCCGGGCCCGGAAGTCGATGTCGTTGGTGCGCAACGCCATCCGGGCGAACTTCGAGTACGCGTAGGCGTCCTCGACGGTCAGCCGGCCGCCGGTCAGCACACCGACGCCCTTGGCGTCGCGGGCCGCCGCCAGGCCGGCCGCGGCCGCCCGCAGCGCCTCGGTCCACGTCGAGTCGCGCAGCTCACCCGACTCGGGGTCGCGGACCATCGGGCGCTGGATGCGGTCGCCCGCCGTCGCGTAGGTGAACGCGAAGCGGCCCTTGTCGCAGTTCCACTCCTCGTTCACGTCCGGGTCGTTGCCGGCCAGCCTGCGGGTCACCTTGCCGCGCCGCCAGTCGGTGCGCTGGGCGCAGCCGGACGCGCAGTGCTCGCACACGCTCGGCGTGGACACCAGATCGAACGGCCGCGACCGGAACCGGTACGCGGCCGAGGTCAGCGCGCCGACCGGGCAGATCTGGATGACGTTGCCGGAGAAGTAACTCCCGCCCGGGATGTCGTCGCCCCGCTGCGCGTTCGCCGGCAGGTCGGCCGTTTCCGCGGTGCCGATCTGCTGCAGCGCACCGCGCTCCAGCAGTGCGATGAAGCGGTCACCGGCGATCTCGTCGGCGAACCGGGTGCACCGCTGGCACAGCACGCAGCGCTCCCGGTCCAGCAGCACCTGTGGGGTGATGTTGATCGGCTTGGGGAACGTGCGCTTGGAGTCCACGAACCGGGAGTCCGCGCGCCCGTGCTTGAGCGCCTGGTTCTGCAGTGGGCACTCGCCGCCCTTGTCGCAGATCGGGCAGTCCAGCGGGTGGTTGATGAGCAACATCTCCATCACGCCCTGCTGCGCCTTGTCGGCGACCGCGGACGTGCGCTGCGTGCGCACCACCATGCCGTCGGCGACCGTGACGGCGCACGCCGGCTGCGGCTTGGGCATCGGCCTGCCGCCCATCTCGACCTCGACCAGGCACTGCCGGCACGCGGCAGCCGGGTCCAGCAGCGGGTGGTCGCAGAACCGCGGGATCTCCACGCCGATCCGCTCGGCGGCCCGGATGATCAGCTCACCCTTGGGCGCGTCGATCTCCACGCCGTCCACGGTGAGGCGGACGTGGCCCGCCGGGACCGGGCGGTCGGTCTTCTGCTCTGGCGCGATCGTCATGTCAGTGGGCTCCCGCAAGCTCGCGCCGCTGGCCGGCGTTCGCCTGGTTCGCCTGGCACAGGGCCAGGAACTCGTCCTTGAAGTACTTGATGCCGCTCTGGATCGGCGACACGGCGCCGTCGCCGAGGGCGCAGAACGAACGGCCGAGGATGTTGTCGCAGACGTCCAGCATCGTGTCGATGTCGCTGGGCGTGCCCTGCCCGGCCAACATCCGCTCCAGGATCTTGGCCAGCCAGTACGTGCCCTCCCGGCACGGCGTGCACTTGCCGCACGACTCGTGCTCGTAGAACTGGGTCCACTTCATCACGGCCCACGGCACGGACACCGTCTCGTTGAAGATCTGCAGCGCCGTGGTGCCCAGGATGGTGCCCGCCTCGACGGCCCCCTCGAAGTCCAGCGGGACGTCCAGGTGGTCGGCGGTGAGCAGCGGCGTCGACGAGCCGCCCGGCGTCCAGAACTTCAGCGGGATGCCGTCCTTCATGCCGCCGGCCAGTTCCAGCAGCTCACGCAGCGTGGTGCCCATCGGCGCCTCGTACTGGCCGGGCTTCTCGACGTGCCCGGACAGCGAGAAGATCTTCGGGCCGGGCGACTTCTCCCGCCCCATCGTCCGGAACCACGCCGAACCGCCGTTGACGATGAACGGCACGCTGGCGATGGTCTCCACGTTGTTCACCGTGGTCGGCGCCGCGTACAGGCCGGCGGCCGCCGGGAACGGCGGCTTGAGCCGCGGCTGGCCGCGCCTGCCCTCCAGCGAGTCCAGCAGCGCGGTCTCCTCGCCGCAGATGTACGCGCCGGCGCCGGCGTGCACCGTGATGTCCAGGTCGTAACCGGACCCGACGATGTCCTTGCCCAGGTAACCGGCGGCGTACGCCTCGCGGACCGCCGAGTTGAGCCTGCGGATGCAGTGCAGTGCCTCACCGCGCACGTAGATGAAGCAGTGGTGCGACCGCATCGCGTACGAGGCGATCACACAGCCCTCGATCAGGGAGTGCGGGTCGGCCATCATCAGCGGGATGTCCTTGCACGTCCCCGGTTCGCCCTCGTCGGCGTTGATCACCAGGTAGTGCGGCTTGTCCTCGTTGGGCGGCATGAAGCTCCACTTCACGCCGGTCGGGAAGCCCGCACCGCCCCGGCCGCGCAGCCCGGAGTCCTTCAGCAGCGTGACCAGCTGTTCGGGCGTGCCGGCCAGCGCCTTGCGCAGCGCCGTGTAGCCCTCCAGGCGCTCGTACACGTCCAGCCGCCACGACCTCGGGGACAGCCAGCGTTTGGTGAGCACCGGGGTGAGCGGGTCGACGTTGGTCGTTTCGGTCATCGCACGTCCCTCACTTCGGGTCCGGAACGGCAGGCAGTGGCGCGTCGTCCGGCATCACCGGCGCCGTCCACCCGTTGTCCGCGGCGATCGCGGCGCCCCGCAGGGTTTCCTTCGCCTGCGACGGGCCGTCGACGCGGGTGTCCAGGTCGTCCAGGAAACCGGCCAGCTCCCGGGACACCGTGCGGAAGTCGATCAGCGGCGCACCCCGGTCCGGCGCGGGCAGTTCGCCCTTGCGCAGCCGGTCCACCAGTTCCACCGCGGAGTCGACGGTCTGGTTGTCGAAGAACTCGTAGTTCACCTGGACGACCGGCCCGAGGTCGCACGCGGCCAGGCACTCGACGTGCTCCAGCGTGATCGACCCGGTGGTGCCCGGTTCGCCGAACGTCTCCTCGTGGCCGCCCTGCTCGTGCTCGATGTCGCCCGTGGCACCGGCGTCGCCGCTGCCCAGGAACTCGCGCAGCTTCGCGTAGATCGCGTCGCCGCCGAGCATCGCGCACATGGTGTTCGTGCACACGCCGACCAGGTGCTGGCCGCACGGGCTGCGCTTGAACATCGTGTAGAACGTGACGACGGCGTCCACGTCGGCGGTCGTCAGGTCCAACTGCTCGGCGCAGAACTCGATGCCCGCCTGGCTGACGTGGCCCTCCTTGGACTGCACCAGGTGCAGCATCGGCAGCAGCGCCGACCGGGACTGCGGGTAGCGCGCGACGATCTCCCGCGCCTCGGCCACTGTCTCGGGACCAAACGGGTCGGTCACCTGTCCACCCCACCCATCACCGGATCGATGGACGCCACGGCGGCGATCACGTCCGCCACCATGCCGCCCTCACACATCGCGGGCATCGACTGCAGGTTGATGAAACTGGGCTCCCGCACGTGCACCCGCATCGGCCGGGTGCCGCCGTCGGACACCAGGTGGTAGCCCAGTTCGCCGCGCGGCGACTCGACCGGCACGTACACCTGGCCGGGCGGCACCGAGAAGCCCTCGGTGACCAGCTTGAAGTGGTGGATCAGCGACTCCATCGACTGGCCCATGATCTTGCGGACGTGGTCCAGCGAGTTGCCCATCCCGTCCGCGCCGATGGTCAGCTGCGCGGGCCACGCGATCTTCGCGTCGGCCACCATCACCGGGCCCGGCTCCAGCTTCTGCAGGCACTGCTTGACGATCCGCAGCGACTGGTGGATCTCCTCCAGCCGCAGCACGTAGCGCGCGTAGCAGTCCGCGTCGGTGGACGTCGGCACCTCGAACGTGTACTCCTCGTACCCCAGGTACGGGTCGATCTTGCGCAGATCCCAGGGCAGGCCCGCGGACCGCAGGATCGGGCCGGTGACACCGAGCGCGAGGCACGCGTCCACCGGCAGCACGCCGACGCCTGCCATCCGGTTGCGCCAGATCGGCTGGCCGGTCAGCAGCTTGTCGTAGCCGGGCAGCCGGGAGTCCATCACCTTGAGGAAGTCGCGGATCTTCTCCACGGCGTCCGCCGGCAGGTCCTGCGCGACACCGCCGGGCCGGATGAACGCGTGGTTCATCCGCAGGCCGGTCAGGTACTCCAGCAGGTGCAGGACTTCCTCGCGCTCCCGGAACCCGTTGGTCATGCCGGTCAGCGCGCCCAGCTCCATGCCGCCGGTGGCGATGGCCACCAGGTGCGAGCTGACCCGGTTGAGCTCCATCAGCAGCACTCGGATCACCTGCGCGCGGCGCGGGACCTCGATGCCCAGGAGCTTCTCCACGGCCAGGCAGTACGCGGTCTCGTTGAACAGCGGGGCCAGGTAGTCCATCCGCGTCACGAACGTGACGCCCTGGGTCCACGTGCGGTACTCGCAGTTCTTCTCGATCCCGGTGTGCAGGTACCCGATGACGGAGCGGGCCTGCGTGACGGTCTCGCCCTCCAGTTCCAGCACCAGGCGGAGCACGCCGTGCGTGGACGGGTGCTGCGGGCCGAGGTTGATGACCATCCGCTCGTCGTGCGCGGCCTCCTCCAGCAGCGAGTCCCAGTCGCCGCCGGTGACCGTGTAGACGCGGCCCTCGGTGGTTTCGCGTTCGGCCGCGTATTCCTGTTCGTCCAGGTCGGTCATGAGTAGGCCCTCCGCTGGTCCGGGGGCGGGATCTCCGCGCCCTTGTACTCCACCGGAATCCCGCCGAGCGGGTAGTCCTTGCGCTGGGGGTGGCCGTCCCAGTCGTCCGGCATCAGGATCCGGGTCAGCGCCGGGTGGCCGTCGTAGACGATGCCGAACATGTCCCAGTTCTCCCGCTCCTGCCAGTCGGCGGTCGGGTAGACGGACACGACGGACGGCATGTGCGGGTCGTCCACGTCGACGGCGACCTCCAGCCGCACCCGGCGGCGGTACGTCATCGACGTGAGGTGGTAGACGGAGTGCAGCCGCTGCGGCACGTCGGCGCCGTAGTCCACCCCGGACACCGAACTGCACAGTTCGAAGCGCAGCGCCTGGTCGTCGCGCATCGCCTGGCAGATCGCCAGCAGGTGCTCGCGCTGTAGGTAGACCGTGATCTCGCCGCGGTCCACGGTGACCTGCGCGATCGCGTCGGCCGGGATGCCGCGTTCGGCCATGGCCGCCAGCAGGGCGTCGACGAACTCGTCGAACCAGCCGCCGTAGGGCCGTTCGGCCGGCGGCGGCAGGTAGGCGGGCAGCCGCAGGCCGCCGAAACCGCTGGTGTCACCGGCGTCGCGCACGTTGAACATGCCGCGCCGCTCGCGACCGGCGACCACCGGCGTCTGGTGGCGGGCGGGCTCGGCCTCGCTCGGGACCAGACCCGGCTCGTCGTGCTCGGCGCTGGAATGCGGGGTGCCGGGCTGGGGTTCGTTGTCTGTCACCGGGCTCACTTCTTCTTCGCGAACTTCACCGAGGACGGGATCATGGGGGTCTTCTCGCCGCTCTCCAGCTTCAGGGCGGTCCGCGTCGGGCCGAGCGGCTCGTCGGTGATCTTGGCGTGGATCTTGAGGATCGCGTCGATCAGCATCTCCGGCCGGGGCGGGCAGCCGGGCAGGTACATGTCGACCGGCACGACGTGGTCGACGCCCTGCACGACGGCGTAGTTGTTGAACATCCCGCCGGAGGACGCGCACACGCCCATCGCCAGCACCCAGCGCGGCTCGGGCATCTGGTCGTAGATCTGGCGCAGCACCGGGGCCATCTTCTGGCTCACCCGGCCGGCCACGATCATCAGGTCGGCCTGCCGGGGCGAGGCCCGGAAGACCTCCATGCCGAAACGCGCCAGGTCGTACCGGGGACCACCGGTCGTCATCATCTCGATGGCACAGCACGCCAACCCGAAGGTGGCCGGCCAGAGGGACGACTTCCTGGTCCAGTTCACCAGCTTCTCGACGCTGGCCAGCAGGATGCCGTTGGGAAGTTTCTCCTCAAGACCCATCGTGTTCCTCCGCTGCCTGCGCTTCGCGCTCTACTAGTTCCAGTCCAGTCCGCCGCGTCGCCACACGTAGGCGTAGGCGAAGCCGAGCGTCACGATGAACAGCACGATCTCGACCAGCCCGAAGATCCCCAGGGCGTCGGAGTCGACCGCGAACGGGTACAGGAACACCATTTCGATGTCGAACAGGATGAACAACATCGCGGTCAGGTAATAGGCGACGGGCATCCGGCCACCGCCGACCACCGGCTGCGGCGACGGCTCGATGCCGCACTCGTAGGCGTCCAGCTTCGCCTTGTTGTAGCGGCGCGGACCGACGAGCGGCGCGATCGTCACCGAGAAGACCGCGAAGGCCCCTGCCAATGCGAAGAGCAACACGAGGGGGAGGTAAGCCTGGAGCACCCCTGCGCCGTCCTTTCCTCACCAGCGGCGATCGTGCAATCACCGCGCCCGCACCATACGGGGTCTACGTCACACTCCCTGGGGTTAGGCGAACCTAACCCCAAGACGCCTACGCTTGTGAAAAACTTCACAAGCCCGAGCAGGGCCGGTTGTGAACTTCTTCACAAGACGCCCACACAGTCTAGGACGTGCGCCACAGGAACGCGCCAGAGACTTCTTGATCGTTGTGACAACACTCACGGACCCGCGGTGATCAGCCGATCCAGGCGGACCTGGACGCGGCCGGGCACGCTAGATGCCAGTCTTGGTCGCGTGGCGGACAACGGTTCGTCAGCAGGAACCGCTTCGCCTGTCAACAACGCTGCCGCCTGGCGAACCGCGTGCCGGAAGTTCTCCGGGTCGCTCCGCATCACGGCGAGTCGACGCCAGCGCTCCAGCGTCGTGAACAGATCGGTCAGGTCCAGGCTGACCCCGGCGTCGGCCAGCGCCCGCGCGTAGTCGGCATCGAACCTGGCCCGATCCTCGGGGAACAAGGCCGTCAGGACGTCGTAGGGCGATGCACCCGGACGCAGCGGGTTCGCCGGGCGCCCGCCTCGCCGTGGCACATGGCGATGATCACGTCCTCGCCCGCGGCCACCCGGTCCAGACCACGTCTTCGGTGCCGAGGGTCAGGCGGCCGGCCTTGAGTCCCGCCAGTAAGGCGGTGACGTCGATGTTCAGCGTCGGGCCGTCCGGGTTCTTGCTGTCCCGGACCCGGTCCAGCGTGTGCGCGATCTCGACACAGGCGGTTTCCTGGTTGCTCCGGCTCGACTTGCGCCAGCGGT
>DASZXM010000973.1:0-7433 GCA_035546415.1 Pseudonocardiaceae bacterium | reverse complement strand
ACCACCAGGTCCTTCCCGTCGCTGCGTGGCACCCGGTAGGGCAGGTAGGTCCACCCCCACGCCACGACCGAGTCGCCGGAGTACCAGAGCCGGTGCCGCCAGGTCTCGCCGAGCGTCGCGTGGCCCTTGCCCCACACCCAGGCCAGCTCACCGACCGTCGCGTCGGCACCCAGCAGTTCCGGTCGCCGGATCGTGACCTGTTGGGCCAGGCTCTGCATGGACCGCAGGTCGTCCGCGCTGATGACCATGGGACGCACCCTGCCAGAGACCGGCAGGATGCCCCACCGATTTTTCAGTGGTCGCGCTGGCTGGGCACGCCGGCCAACTGCTCCTGGGCGTCCGAGATGAGTTCCCGCACCTGGGCCGGCGACGAACCGAGCAGCAACGCCAGCTCGGTCACCGACCACATGTCGGCCAGTTCCAACAGGGCCGTGGCGTGTTCGGCCTCCAGGGCGGCCGTCCGTGCCCGGACCTCGTCCCGGACTCGTTCCGCCTCACGCTGCAGCTCCTCGATCCGCTGGGCCCCCTGGGCCCACACGTCGTCGATGGCGGCCGACGCGGCGGCCAGCCGCTGCAGGGCGTCGTCCTCCTGCTGCCGGTGCTCGCCCCCGGCATGGAACCGGTCCCGGCGCTGCAACAACGTGTCCAGGGTCTTCTTCGCCCGATCGGTCGTGATCACGTCGCCAGCCATCTGACCGTCCTTCCGCCGCACCAGTGACGACCGGTTACCCCACACCGGCCGCCAGCACACATTGTGTCGCAGGACACCGACAGAATCGGTCCGTCAGCCGCCCTGGTCAAGGGAACACACCCGATGGAATGCCATGTCGGCAATCATCGTCACGCTCAGCTACGAACTTTCGCGTGTCACATCCGGTGTCCCCGTTTCGTCACATGTCTGGAAGACGTGTCACCAACCGAGTCGGTTCATCGCAGGGGGCGGACCGTGAGCGAATTGAGACGTGCGACGAAACCCGACACCGCGCTGCTCCGTGGGGCACGCGCGACACTCTCCGGTGTCGACGAGCGCTACCACGCGGCGCGCGGCATCCGGGCCCAGCTGAACAAGGTGTTCCCGACCCACTGGTCGTTCCTGTTCGGCGAGATCGCGCTCTACAGCTTCATCACGCTGGTCCTGACCGGTACGTACCTGGCGCTGTTCTTCGACCCGTCCATGGCGGACGTGACGTACAACGGGCCCTACAGCGCGCTGCGCGGCGTCTCGATGTCCCGGGCGTACGAGTCGACGCTGGACATCTCGTTCACCGTCCGCGGCGGGCTGCTGGCCCGGCAGCTGCACCACTGGGCCGCGCTGGTGTTCATCGCCGCGATGACCGTGCACATGCTGCGCATCTTCTTCACCGGGGCGTTCCGCAAACCCCGCGAGACCAACTGGGTCATCGGCATGACCATGCTGATCCTCGGTGGCGTCGAGGGGTTCACCGGCTACTCGCTGCCCGACGACCTGCTGTCCGGCACCGGTGTCCGGGCGGCCGTCTCCGGTGGCATCCTGTCCACACCGGTCATCGGCACGTGGCTGCACTGGCTGGTGTTCGGCGGCGAGTTCCCCGGCTCGGTCTGTCTGCCCCGGTTCTACTCGCTGCACATCCTGCTGATACCCGGCCTCATCCTGGCGCTCATCGCCGTGCACGTGACGCTCGTCTGGTACCAGAAGCACACGCAGTTCCCGGGCGCCCTGCGGACCGAGCGCAACGTCGTCGGCGAGCGGATCATGCCGCGGTTCGGGCTGACGGCGGGCGCGTGGTTCACCGTCGTGGTCGGCGTCCTGGCGCTCATGGCCGGCCTGTTCCAGATCAACCCGGTGTGGCTGTACGGGCCGTACTCGCCGGCCCAGGTGTCGGCGGGCGCGCAGCCGGACTGGTATCTGGGCTGGACCGAGGGCCTGCTGCGGATCTTCCCGTCGTGGGAGATCAACTTCGGCCACCGCTACCTGATCCCGGCGGCGTTCTGGCCGGTGGCGATCCTGGGCGCGGTTCTCGTCGTGATGCTGTGCTACCCGATGATCGAACGGAAGCTGACCGGGGACGGCGCGCACCACAACCTGTTGCAGCGGCCCAGGGACGTGCCCGTGCGCACCGGGTTGGGTGCCATGGGCATCACGTTTTTCGCGGTGACCACGATCTCCGGCGGCAACGACGTCATCGCCACGACGTTCCACATCTCGCTGAACGCGATGACGTGGGCCGGCCGGATCGGCGTGCTCGTGCTGCCGCCGCTGGCCTACTACGTGGCCTACCGGCTCTGCCTCGGTCTGCAGCGCGCCGACCGCGACGTCCTCGAACACGGCATCGAGACCGGCATCATCACGCGCCTGCCGCACGGCGAGTTCATCGAGGTGCACCAGCCGCTCGCGTCGACGCCACTGGAGTACCAGGGCGCGCCGGTGCCCAAGAAGCTCAACAAGCTCGGCTACGCCGGACGGGCGGTTCCGGGCACGCTGCTGCGACCCGATCCGGCCGAGGAGACCGTCGCCCTGACCGCCGCACGGGAGGAACACACCAGGTCCTGACGCCGCACCGGCCGCCGAACGTACGGCGCACACCCGAAGATCGGCCCTGGACCGATTTGTCGCCGTGTGCACACAATGCCACCGCCCCGTCCCAATCCTCCGCGAGACGAGAGTGGTGACGTTTCGTTGCGAAAAGCGTTGACCCTTGCCCTCATACCGCTCGCCGTCGGCGCGCTCGCCCTGCTGCCGTCGGCCACGGTGCCCGCCGTGGCCGCGCAACCCGGCGTGCCGACCGTGCGGCCCGACCCCGACCACATCAAGACACTCAGCGCGGTACTGCGGACGATGCACGACAACTACGCGCAGTTCGCCAGGTCGACGCCCGGCCCGCAGGACGTGTTCGACTACCGCGTCGGCGACCTGTGGCTGAAGGGCATCGACGGCACGGGCACCACGGTCGCCCTGATCGAAGGCTGGGACGACCCGCAGATCAACACGGTGATCCACAACTTCGACGCCAGGTACGGCCTGCCCGACCCGGACATCCAGACGATCTACCCGTCCGGCCCGCTGCCGCCGCAGTGCCCGCCCGGCATGGTCGCGCTGGGCAGCTACGGCTCGTGCAGCGCGTGGGCCGGTGAGCTGCGCCTGGACGTGGAGGCGGCGCACCTGGTGGCGCCGTACGCGAAGATCGTGATCTCCGCGACGCCCGCGGACAGCGAGATCACCGACGACAACGCCAGCCAGGTCGCGCCGCCGGAGATGATGCGGGCCCTGGAGTACATCGGCGCCCACCACATCGCGGACGCCATCTCCATCAGCGACGGCACCGGCGAGTCCACCTACAGCTACGGCGCGGCCGAGATCCGCGCGCAGGACCCGGGCGAGTTGGCGGCCGCGGCGGCCGGCATCCCGGTGATGGTCGCGACCGGCGACTGCGGCTCGGTGCAGAACCTGGCGGTGGCCAGCTCGCAGTGCGGGAACACGACGAAGACGCCGGACACGGCGGCGTGGGACGACGGGCCGTGGATCACCGCGGTCGGCGGCAGTGTGCCCGACATGGACACCACGACCGGTGCCAAGGCGGGCCCCGACCCGCTGTGGCACTCCGGCAAGTTCTCCGAGGGCGCGGGCTACTCGTCGGTGTACGCACGGCCGGACTTCCAGCGCCGGGTCGCGTCGATCACCGGCAGCGGCATGCGGTCGGTTCCGGACATCACGATGGACGCACAGGACGGCACGTCCGAGGCGGCCCCGCTGTTCGCCGGTGTCATGGCGCTGGCCGCACAGCTCAACGGCCGCAGCGTCGGCCCGGTGAACCCGCTGCTGTACGACGTGCTCGGCCCGCGCGGCACGCACGCCGGCATCCTGGACGTGGTCAGCGGGAACAACGCGGTGACGTCCGGGACGACGACCGTGGTGCCGGGCTTCACGGCCGCGTCCGGTTTCGACGTGGCCAGCGGGTGGGGCACGATCGACGCCAGCACGTTCGTCCCGGCGCTGGTGGCGGCCAGCCGCGCGTCGCACGGCTCGGCGGCCCGCCAGGCCGCCGCGCAACTGGCCCAGTTGCAGCACAGCGCCCGGCTGACCAGCACGAACGTGCCCGCGGGCGGCCAGACGTACCTGTTCGCCGGTGGTTTCCTGCCGCAGCATCCGGTGCGGCTGGTCATCGACGGGAACACGGTCGCCACGCTGACGGCCAACACGCTGGGCACGGTCACCTACGCCATCGACCCGGCCCTGCTGTCCCTGCCGGCCGGCCACCACACGGTGGCCCTGACCAGCATGCTCATCACCGAACAGGCGTCGTTCCGCAGCGCATGACGTCCACGGCCGGGCCGTCCCACGCGGACGGCCCGGCTTGTCGCTGACCATCTGACAACGTTGTCAGCCGCATCGACCAGCGAGGGAGCATCCGTGAAGGTCCGTCGATTAAGCACGTTCCTGGCCGCGGGCGCGCTCGCGGCCGGCCTGTTCGCGGCCGTGCCCGCCACCGCGAACGCGTCCGGTTTCGTGTCGTTCCACGACTTCCTGGCCGACACCGCACAGGCCGGTTACCAGACGTTCACCACGGCAGCCGGCCGGGTGCGGTCGCAGGCCGACTTCGACCAGATGCGCGCCTACATCCTGCACACCTACGACGGTGTCCGCGTCACGCATTCCTACGAGTACGGCGGCTCGTACTTCGACTGTGTCACCACGATGTCCCAGCCCTCGGTGCGCGCCGAGCACATCGGCACGCTGGCCACTCCCCCGCCGGGTTCGATCCGGCCGAGATCCGGCGGCGGCCGGGCGGCGTACCCGCTCACCCTGGGCCTGCACGACGCGTACGGCAACGCCGTCGCCTGTCCGTCGGGCACCGTCCCGATGCGCCGCATCACGCTCGACCGGACCACCCGGTTCCCGACCCTGAAGGCGTTCCTGGCCAAGGAACCGGACGGCGCCACGCCGCGGATCACGCCCGGCGGCCCGCACCGGTACGCGTTCGGGTACCAGGACGTCACCAACTACGGTGGCAGTTCGTGGCTCAACCTGTGGAACCCCAGCGGTGACTTCACCCTGTCCCAGCAGTGGTACGTCAACGGTTCCGGCTCGGGCACCCAGACCGCCGAGGGTGGTTGGGTGCACTACCCGGCCGCGTTCGGCAACCAGTCGGTGCTGTTCATCTACTTCACCGCCGACGACTACGCCAGCACCGGTTGCTACAACCTGGACTGCGCCGGTTTCGTGCAGACCGACTCGTCGATCGCACTGGGAACCACGTGGTCCAACTACAGCACGCCAGGCGGCGACCAGTACGGATTCAGCCTGCAGTACGAGTGGTACCAGGGAAACTGGTGGCTGAACGTGCAGGGCACGTGGCTGGGCTACTACCCCGGCTCGGTGTACGAGGGTGGCCCGATGGCCAGCAGCGCGAACCTGGCCGAGTACGGCGGCGAGACGTACACCGACGGCGACGACTGGCCGCAGATGGGCAGTGGGCAGTGGGCCGCCGCGGGCTGGCAGCAGGCGGCGTTCCAGAACGGCATCTCCTACATCGGGGACCTGAACTACGACGCCTACTACGCCAACCTGACGCCGGTGCGGACGAACTCCGGCTGCTACACGATCGACTACACGCCGGCATCCAGCGGCGGCAGTTGGGGAACGTACTTCTACTTCGGCGGTCCGGGCGGCTACTGCTGATCCGCTTCCCGCTGCACGCCGGCCAGTGCGTGGCTGATGTCCCGGGTGGCCGGGTAGAGGTCGCGGTACAGGCCGTACAGCCGGTCGTACCGGTCGGCGTGCCGCGGGTCGGGTTCGACGAGCGCGGCGGGCGGGTTCCACCGGTCGATCGTGACATCGGTCGTCCGGCCGGCCGCGAGGAACGCGGCGCCGAAACAGGCGCCCATGGTCTGCCGGGGCAGCACCTGGGCCCTGCCGGTCACGTCGCTGACGATCCGGGTCCACAGGCCGCCCTGCGTACCGCCGCCCACGGCGACCACCCGGGACGGTTCGGCGCCCGCGTCGGCCATCACCTCGACGTTGTGCCGCACGGCGAACGCCGTCGCCTCCAGGGCGGCGCGGTACAGGTCGCCGCGCGTGTGCGCCACGGTGAGACCGGCGATCGTGCCGCGCGCGTCCGGGTCCAGGATCGGCGTCCGCTCACCGGCGAAGTAGGGCAGCATCAGCAGGCCGTGCGCGCCCGGACCGGACGCCTCGGCCTCGGCGAGCAGTTCGGTGTACGTCGCCACGCCGAGCAGTTCCCGCAGCCACGCCGTGACGGCGCCGGACGTGGCGAGGCCACCGGCCAGGTTGCGGGTGTCCGGGTACGCGCCGACGGTGCCCCACATGGTCGGCACACGCAGCGGTTCGGGCGTGGTGGCGATCAGGAACATCGTCGTGCCGTACATCAGCATGAGGTCGCCCGGGCGCACCGCGCCCACGCTGACCGCCTCGCTCCACGCGTCGATCGTGCCCACGGTGACCGGCGTGCCCGCGCGGATACCGCCGATCCGGTGCCGGACGCGACCGGCCTCGTCGCCCGGCCAGGCCAGTGGCGGCAGGTCGATGTGCGGTGCGATGTCGCCGGCCCACGGCTCGTACCAGGCCAGGTCACCGGCGTCGAACAGCGGTGCGCACTGGCTGGCCGAGTGGTAGTCCATCCGGTAGGCGCCGGTCAGCCGGTACGCCAGCCACGAACTCGGCATGAACAGCAGGCGGGCCCGCGCGAACACGGCCGGTTCGTGCTCGGCCAGCCAGGCCAGCTTCGGGCCGACGGCCTGCGTCGTGAGCACCGAACCGGTGCGGGCCAGGATCTCGTCCGCGCCGTAGCGGTCGGTCAGCGCCGCGATCTGTGCCGTGGCACGGGTGTCGACGCCGTACAGGATCGCCGGGCGCAACGGGCGCCCGTCGGCATCGGTCACGAGCACGCACGGTCCCATGCCGCTCACCCCGACGGCGTCGACGTCGGTGTCGGCCGTGAGTTCCTCGGCCAGCGACACGAACTCCGCCCACCACACGGCGGCATCCATCTCGACGTGACCGGTCATCGGCCGCCGCACGGCGTGCTCCCGGCTCGACGAACGCAGCACGCTGCCATCGGCGTCGACGACCACGGCCTTCGTGCTCGACGTACCGACGTCGATGCCGAAAAACGCGCTCATGCGGTCATCTCCCTGATCCAGGACGACGGATCGGCCACGATCCCCTCGACGACCGACAATGCCGCACCGCGCATCGCGGCGTCCGGACCCACTGTCCCGGCACGGACGGCGGAGCGGGCGGTGAGGCCGGGGACGAACGTGTCCAGGCGGCGGCGCACGGGTTCCAGCAGGCCGGCGCCCAGCGCGCCGAGGCGGCCGCCGATCAGCGTCACGTCGGGGTCGAGGGCGGCCAGCAGCGGGCCGAGTGCCTCGCCGAGCGCCTCACCGGCGGCGGTCACGCTCGCCGGCTGGACCCGGGCGCCCGCGACCATGCGGGT
>DASZXM010000972.1:0-6838 GCA_035546415.1 Pseudonocardiaceae bacterium | reverse complement strand
GTCGGCCGGTTCGACGAATCTGTGCACCACTGCTTCCAGGAGCTGCGGCTTTCCGCCGAAGTTGGTGTAGACGGTGCCGGTCGCGACGTGCGCCGCGACGGCGATGTCGTCGACCGTGGTGGCGAGGTAGCCGCGTTCCGCGAACAGCGCGCTGGCCGCGTCCAGGATCGCCGTCCTGGTCGCGTCACTGTCCTGGCGCGAGGACCGGTGCGCGCCTGCCATGGCTGTCGACTCTACCTGCCGGGACGTGATCGACGGGGCTTGTCCGGTGTGGACATTCGTCACGCGAGTACCGGCCGCAGCCAGCCGGGCACCGGGCTGCCGGTGTCCGCGCACATGTCCAGCAGCTCCAGCGTCCAGCTCATGGTGTGCGCGAGGACGTGACCGGTCTCGTTCGGGTCGGGTGCGGCCTCGACGATGTCCAGTTGCAGCTCGGCGTCCTCCTCGTGGCCGTTGGCCAGCGCCAACAGCACCCGGGCGGTCGCCCGCTGCGCCGGTTCGGTGTCGTCGATAGACGCCGGGACCCCCTCGGTGTCCTCGCCCGCGAGGACCACCAGCGGGTCGTCGTCGCAGTCGTGGCCGGTGAGCGTCAGCAGCATCTCGACGTTCGCGCCCGCCAGTTCCAGCACACTGTCCCGTAACGTCAGGCCGGTGGTGCCGGCGAGCCTGCCGAACCGGACCAGCGCGTCGTCCTCGTCACCGCGCCGGACCGCGCCGACGGCGCCCGCGATGGCCGTGCGCAGCAGTTCCCGGTCGTCCATGGCCTCCCGCCCACGTCGGATTCACATTCGAATGGGGTTGCCCCCACCGTACCGAACGAAACGTGAGCCTAATGTGACAAATCTTCACGCAGCGTAGCGCACGGTACATCGCGGATCGTCCGACGGCATGATGTGTTGATGTGTCCACAAGACCGACTGCGCATCCTGTGATCCGGCCGGCCCGGCCCGCCGACCTGACCGCCATCGTCGACGCCCTCGGCCACGCGGAGTTCTTCGCCAACCGCATCGAACGGCAGCGGCGCAACCAAGGGGTCCTGCTCACCGCATGGGAGGCCGACCGGCCGGTCGGTGGGGTGTACGTCTGGTTGGAACCGGCCGACGAGCCGGAGGTCCGGGAGCAACTGCCCGGGGTGCCGCTGCTCAACCGGCTGGAGGTCGTCGCCGAACGCCGCAACGGCGGAATCGGCACCCGGCTGGTCAGCGCCGCCGAACGGCTGCTCGCCGCCGGCGGCCACGTGCGGGTCGCGCTCGCCGTGGAGAAGAGCAACTCCGACGCCGAGCGCCTGTACAAGCGACTGGGCTACCAGGACTGGCAGCTCGGCGACGTGACGTGCTACTCCGAGGAGACCGACGAGGACGGCAGACCCATCCCGGAGCAGTGCATGATCCTGGTGAAGCGGCTACGCAACGGGACCGCGCACTGAGCGGGCGGCGCGGTGTGATCGCCACACCTTCGGCACGATCTGCGCGCGGCTGTTCAGCCCGGTCATGCCGACCGCCTCGGCGATGCCCCTGGGCACCGTCGTCGAACCGGCCGTCACGTCCAGGTGATCCCGCCACACGTACAGGTCACGCAGCCACGCGTCCATGTAGTCGATGCACAGCTGCGGCTCGATGAGCTGGCAGCGGCCGCGCGCCGCCTTCAGCGCGGACACCATCCGCCGTTTCTCCGCCGCGTCCCTGTCCTGTGCCTCGATACGGTCGATGGTGCTGGTGATCAGCCGCAGCCGCGCCGCCAGGAAGTTGCGCCAGTACGGCAGGTCGGCGTCCTTCGCCGTGCCACCCTGGTCCAGCAGGCCGAAGACGCCCTCGGCCACGCAGTCGCCGAACTCCTCCGACCGGGCCCGCTCGTCGTTGGCGAACGGGTCGTACGGCTTCTGCACGGCCAGTCCGGTCACGGCGGACCGGCGCAGCCCGTGCTCACCGAGCAGGAAGAACCAGTCCTCGTTGTAGATGTTCGGGAAGAACGACTCGAACATCGACGACCCGAACGCCAGCGCACCGCCGCCGATGAACGTGTCCTGGAAGCTGCCGGCCTCGCGGTACGCGTGGCACACCACGGAGTTGTCCGGGAAGCCACCGATCTCCAGGCCGACGCCGTCGTACTCGTCCAGCAGCCGCGCGGCGGCCACCAGGTCGTCCGGGTTCGGCACGGCGATGTCGTCGTCCAGGAACACCACGCGTTCCCAGCCGGCCAGCCGCGCCAGCAGCAGGCCCAGGTTGCGCTTGAGGCTGGTGTCGGTGCGCCGCTCGAACCGCTTGCCGGCCAGCAGCGACGTCGTCTCGAACTCCGGCATCAGCCGGGCGGGCAACGCGGCGGACGCGTCGATCGCGACGACGTCCACGCCGGCGTTCGCGGCCAGGTCCGCGGCGGACCGAAACCGAGAGTACTTGCTGCACAACAGAAGCAGCGTGCAGTCCAGGGCACTGGCCAGGCCGATCGCGGTGTGCAGCGACCGCACGTGGCGGCCTGTCGGCACGACGATCGCGTCCACCTTCGCGGCGGTCACACCAACGGCGGGTACCACGTGGGTCACCAGACCGTCGTGCGACTCGTGGTGTTGCGCGGCGGGCGACCCGACTGTCGGCTCCTCCGCGGCGTCGCTGGTGCTCAACGGTCCTCCGACCATTCGTGCAGGCGCACACCCGGATCGGTCCAATCAGGCGTCGCCGCCTGACCGTTCAGGATGCGAACCCGCGTGACGACGCTGACGGCGTTGTGTTCGGCGAGGCGGTCCATCAGGTGTTGCTCGTTGCGGTCCCGGAACCGGGCGTCCGTGAGCGCCCGCACCGCACCGTAGGTTCCCCGTCCGTACATCCCGTTGAAGATCGTGACCGTGCGCTTTTTGTTGTACGGGTTGGGACCACGGTAGAAGTGTGCCACGTCCTCGACGAGAAGCTGGCGGCCACCCGCGGTCCGCACCGACGGGGCGAAGACCTTCCGTTGGCCGTCCAGGTCGACCTGGAATCCGCCGATGTCGGACTCCTCTTCGCGACCGACCGGCGTCACCGGCAGGTCGAGCGCTTCGAACACGTCGCTCGTCAGGTCGTTCCAGTCGACACCGCCCAGCAGCACCAGGTGCGACGTGTAGTCGTCGCGCTGCACGTCGGCGGCCGTCCGGATGTGGACCTGGTTGGCCGGGCACGCCGCCCGGATGTGACCGTGCAGCTCGACCAGCGAGTCCAGATCGGCGTACGTGTACATCTCGACGTAGTCGGGGCTGGTCGGATCGGCCAGCGGCATCGCACCGCGCATGTCCGCCGGGAGCTGCGCCACCACGATCGTGATGTCCTGATTGGACGGCAGGTCCCACAGCAGGCCGCGGGGCGGCTCGGGCAGTGCGAGCCCGTGCATGTCCAGATGTTCGCCACCGGCCACGGCCTGCTGCCGCAGATCGAGCAGCTCGTTGAGGAGCTCGTCGCGCTCGGCGCGTTCGTCGGGGTGGAGATCTTCCAGGCGCAGCAGGCGATACCGGCCGTCGGCGATCGACCGCTCGGTGGCGAAGAACAGCGCGTACGCCTCCAGCCTGCGGCGCGGTGGCGCGACCGGGTCGCGGAGGCTCTCCCACGACGAGATCGACGGCACGCTGAGCTTCTGCACGGAACCGAGGGCAGCGGCCAGTTGCGGCTGGGTGATCGTCCGCCCCGGCCACCGGTGCTGACGCAGCCACTTCAGGCGCCGCGCCAGTGCGACACCTGGGCTCTCCGCTGGCTGCACGCCCGCCACCACCCCTTTACTGAACTTCAGTTTCACAGCTGAACAACTGAATGTCAGGGGCATAGTACACCAAACCCGGATCTTGTGCTACGGCCTACGACCTGCTCAGACGCCCTGAACTGCGGCATGCTGGACGTGTTCGGACGGATCCGTGCGTCCAACGTGACAGAGATGAGACAACAACAGGCCACCAGCGGATTTCTATATTGCCTGCAACAGTCGGACGTCCTAGTCTGTATTCAGCTTAACCCGGGATCGACTTCACCATCTGAACTGAAGTTCAGCGCCTGGAGGTGGTGGGGATGACGTGAAGCCGAAGGACTGCGGCCACGAGATCCATGTGTGGTCGCGGCGGACCAACAAGGCCGCCTGAGAAGAAGGTGGCGGGCCCCGGCGGCAACCGGGGCCTCGCCTCTAACAGCTCCTGCGAATACGCCCTTAACGCTCCGGTGAGGAACTGTCATGTCCACGATAATCCCCCGGCTGCTGCCGGTAAACGGCGGGTTCACCCTCCTGCCGCATCAACTTCCGCTCGTCGACGCCGCGACCCAGCACGTGACGAGCAGTTCGCTGCCCGTCATCGCCGTGCTCGGCGGTCTGGCCGTGTTCGTGGTCGTCGCGCGCATGCTGCGCTCCGTCGTGTCCCACCTGCTCCGCTCTGCGGGAGCCGCGGTCGGCGTGCTGATCACCTTATTGGGCACCGGAACCATCGTGCTCACCACCGTCGTGGTGTACGTCGCGCACCACTGAGAATCCCACTACACCAGGAGATGAATGAGAATGGCACTGCACACCGACACCACTTCCCCCGCCAAGCCGTTGACCGCCAAGCGAAAGCTGGCCATCGGCCGGGTACTGGCCACCGTGCTGTTCACCGTGGTCGAGGCATGGGCACTCGTCGTGGTCCTGGCACACATCCGGGCCGGTGGCATGGACCGGATAGCGCTGGCGCTGGCACTGGCCGGCTGTGTCGTCGCGGTCATCGACGCATGGCAGAACATCCGGGCCCAGCGCTCCACGAACGCCGAGTCGCCGGGCGAGGAACGCTAGAGCCGCCGTCCTCCGGGCGGGAGCCGGTCCGGAGGACGGCGCACCACAAGGGAAATCGATCCTGAGGCGCCGGCACGCCGGCGGTGACACCGGGGGTGCACCGCCGGTTTTCGCCTGCGCTAGTGCGAAATGACGTGCTCGTGCACCCGCAGGTGCATCGTCGCGAGGTCGAGCAGCGGTGTGGGCACCGACAGCGCGCGTGCCCGGGCGATCAGGTCGCCGAAGAGGTGTTCGCCTTCGGTCGGCTGGCCGGACACCAGGTCCCGGTACAGGGACGACGTGGTCGGTGCACCCGCCGCCGTGACCGTCGCCTTGGTGGCCGCCAATTTCTCGGCGGGCACGGGGAAACCGGCCGCCGCGGCGACGGCCGCGCCCTCGTCGGCCAGCGCCGGGCCGAGGTCACCGCCGCCGGGCACGGCCACGACGTCGCCGACGGTGCCGCGCATCAGGCACGTCACGGCGCCGACCGTCGTGATGAACACCCACTTGGACCACATCGCGGACAGCACGTCGTCGATGACGGCGAAGTCGAAACCCGCCCCGCCCAACACGTCCGCGACGGCCGACAGCCGCTGCGACGAACCGCCGTCCTGCTCCCCCACCGTGATGCTCTGCATCGGAGCCAGCCGCACGATGTCACCGTCGTCGGTCACGGTCGTGGCCACCATGACGACGCAGCCCAGCACCCGGTCGGCGCCGAAGCGGTCGTTGAGGACGTCCATGTGCGCCATGCCGTTGAGGAACGGCACGATCGTCGTGGTCGGACCGACGGCCGGCGCCAGGTCCTCGACGGCCGGCAGCAGCGCGGTCGCCTTGACCGACAGCAGAACCAGGTCGTACGGCCCGGTGAACTGGTCGGCCGTGACCAGGTTCGGGGTGAGGACGTGGTCGTCGCCCTGCCCGGTGATCCGCAGGCCGCGGTCCTCGATCTGCGCGGCCCGGCGCTTGCGCACCAGGAACGTCACGTCACGGCCGGCAGCGGCCAGCTTCGCGCCGAAGTATCCGCCGGTGGCACCGGCTCCCACGACGAGAATGCGCATTCAGAAAATCCTTTCGTTCGCCACTGGCAGAGCGTTCGTCACTGGCAGAGCGGGTGCAGCAGGCGGTGCGGACAGGCGAGCGCGACGGTCACCGGGTCGGCGGTGTCCGACGGCGGGTCCAGGCCCGGCCCGGGGGCGACGACCAGATCGGCGACGTCCACGTGCGTGCCGCACCCGGAGCACCGCCCGTCCGCCGCGACGGCGAGCCCGTCGCCCACGTGCCAGAACACCCGCCGCGGCCCGTTCGGCGCGAAGTTGTCGTCGCCCCACTCCATCAGCGACCGGATGACGGGCCACAGCGTGATGCCGCGCCCGGTCAGCTCGTACTCCTGCCGTCGCCCCGGGCCGGGCACCCGTGCCAGCACGCCCGCGGACGTGAGCGACGCGAGCCGGTCGGTGAGCACGGCCCTGGGCACACCCAGGTGCCCAGCGAAGTCCACGAACCGCCGGACGCCGAAGAACGCGTCCCGGACGATGAGCAGCGTCCACCGCTCACCGACGACCTCCAACGCCCGGGCCAGCGAACACACCTGACCCGAGTAGTCCCTGGGCAACACCACGCGCAGAGAGTAACGCAGATAGGTTCAATGACCGAACCGAATGTGACGCACGCTTCGCCCCGCCCCTGGTCGGTGGCCGTGCCGGACGTCAGGCGGTGAAGTCGGCCAGCGCGGACTGCGCCATCGCCCGCAGGCGGTCCTGGTCGGCCGGCGTGATCGTGAGCCAGCCGTCCCGGACGCGCAGCGCGTAGCGGCCCGCGTCGGTGTCGAGCCACGCCAGTGCCGACACCGGGGGCACCGGCGCGCCATGGTGGTCACGGCCGCCCAGTTCCAGTTCGCCGCCGCCGGTGCGGCCGGTGACCGCGCGCAGCAGCGTGTGCGCCTCGGGTGGGCGCAGGCCGGCCGCGCGCAGGGTGGCCAGGAACGCGTCGGCGCCGCCGGCACTGCCCTCGGCGCACGCCCGCTCGTAGACCGGCCACGCCACGTTCGCCACGCGTCCGGTGCCGGCCGGCAGCGGGTCGAGGGTGT
>DASZXM010000971.1:0-6983 GCA_035546415.1 Pseudonocardiaceae bacterium | reverse complement strand
TGCACGCGGTTGCAGTCCGGCGTGCGGTGGCTGGCCATGATCTCCGAACCGGCCAACAGCGCCGTCATGCGCGCCGCCGACGCGGCCTGGCCGGGGTGCGGGCGCAGGGCCTGCAGGTCGGCGGCGAACACCCGGTCGGTGGCCAGCAGCGCCTCGACGCTCATCGCGGCCGTCAGGTCGGCCGTGGCCAGCAGGTGGGTGATGTCGTTGATCGCGAGCACCAGCATGCCCAGCATGCCGTCGGTGCCGTTGATCAGCGCCAGGCCCTCCTTCTCGGCCAGCTCCACGGGTTTGATGCCGGCATCGGCCATCGCGTCGGCGGCCGGCCTGCGCACGCCCGCCCGGTCGAACACCTCGCCCTCGCCGGTCAGCGCGAGCGCCACGGCGGACAGCGGCGCCAGGTCGCCGGAGCAGCCCAGCGAGCCGTACTCGTGCACGACCGGTGTGATACCGGCGTTCAGCAGACCGACCAGGGTATCCACAGTGGACGCCTTGATGCCGGTGCGGCCGGTGGCCAGGGTGCGCAGGCGCAGCAGCATCAGCGCGCGCACCACCTCGCGCTCCACCTCGGGGCCCGCGCCTGCCGCATGCGACCGGACCAGGGAACGCTGTAGGGCGGCACGGCGGTCCGGCGGGATGTGCCGGGTGGCCAGGGCGCCGAAACCGGTCGACACCCCGTACGTGGGGGTGGTCGCGCCGGCGAGGCGGTCGACGTGCGCGCGGCTGCCGAGCACGGCGGCGCGGGCCGCGTCGGTGAGCTGGACCTCGGCGTCGTGGCGCGCGACGGCCACCACGTCGGCACGGCCCAGCGGGCCGCCGTCCACCAGGACTGTTCGCATGTCTCCATTCCACTTGGCGGAGCCCGTGGCCGCGACCCGTGCCGGCCCGATCGTGTCTGGGATGCCAGACTGGCGGCATGGGCGACAGCACCGACGTGCCCGCGCTGCGCCGGGGTCTGGCGATCCTGCGGCTGTTGGCCAGCCACGCGGGCCCGATGACGGCGACGGCGGTGGCCGGCGAGCTGGGCCTGCCCCGGTCCACGACGTACCACCTGCTGGCCGAGCTGTCCGGCTCCGGTTTCGTCACGCATCTGCCGGAGGACCGCCGCTACGGCCTGGGCGTCGCGGCGTTCGAGCTGGGCTCGGCGTACCTGCGGCACGACCCGCTGGAGCGGCTGGCCCGGCCGCTGCTGCGGCGGCTGGTCGACCGGGTCGGGAAGACCGCGCACCTGGGCGTGCTGCACGGCTCGGAGACGCTGTACCTGGTGCGCGAGCAGCCCGACCGGCCGCAGACGCTGGTCACCGACGTCGGTGTGCGGCTCCCGGCGCAGCTGCCCGCGTCCGGCCGGGCCATGCTCAGCAGGCTGCCGGCCGCGCAGGTGCGGGCGCTGTTCCCGACGGCTGCCGGCTTCGTCGACCGCACCGGCCGTGGCCCGGCGAACCTGCCGGCGCTGCGCAGGCTGCTCGCGGTCGAGCGGCGGCGTGGCTGGGCGGTGGAGGACGGGCACGTCACGCCCGGTTTCGCGTCCGTGGCGGCGGCCGTGCTGGACCACGGCGACCGTCCGGTTGCCGCGATCAGCGTGACGTTCCGACACGAGTGCGACACCGAATGCGGCCAGGACTGGCCCGAACTGGCCGCCGACGTCCGGAAGGCCGCGGCCGAACTGTCCAGCCGCATCGGCGGCCACCCCGCGACATGACTCGGGCCGCCACCCCCGAGGTGACGGCCCGAGACAGTCGCTGTCAGCCTTCCAGGATCGGGTCCTTGGCCAGGTCCTCCTCGTCGTGGCTGACCGCCGCGGCCACCTTCGCCGGCGACTGCGCCCTGCTCACCGCGAAGTAGAAGATGACCAGGCTGAACGCGATGACCACCAGCAGGTCGATCCACGCCGGCAGCAGGAACATCTCACCGGCGCCCTTCGCCCGGGAACCGCTGTCGCTGCTGTCGTAGCGGCCCAGCCAGCCGATGACCACGGTGCCGATCAGCCACGGCCACACCCAGATCGCGTTGGCGAAGTCGACCGGGGGCTTCTCCTTGCTGAACGCCCTGGTCAGAATGAAGATGATCAGACCGGCGCCGAGGCCGGCCTCGATCTTCCACGTGGTGTCGAACCCGGTCCAGTAGATCAGCAGGTTCGCCATGACGAAGCCGACCGGACCGAGGATCGCGGCACCTTTGAGCCGGTACGGCCGGATCCGCTCGCCGTCGATCTTGCGCAGCGCCAGCAGGGACACCGGGGCGAAGGCGTACATGAACGCCGTCGCGTCCGTCACCAGGCCGACCAGCGAACTCCAGCTCGGGAACGGCAGGAACGCGATTTCACCGACCACGAACGCCAGCACGATCGACCACAGCGGCACGCCGCGCAGCGTGATCTTCCCCAGTACCTTCGGGATGTCGCCGGCGTGGCCCATCGCGTAGGACAACCGGCTGGTGGTGCCCATGTAGAGCAGGCCGGTGCCGGCCGGCGAGATGAACGCGTCCGCGTACAGCATGTAGGACAGCCAGGTGGCACCTGCCGCGATGGACAGCGTCGCGTACGGGCCGAACTTGCCGGCGCTGGGGATCGGGTTGTCCCAGTTGTGCGCGATGTCGGCCGGGTTGAGGCTGCCGATGAACGCGACCTCCAGCAGGATGTACGTGATCGCGCCGATGGCCATGGCGGTCAGGATCGCGCGGGACATGTGCTTCTGCGGGTCCCGCGCCTCGCCGCCGATCTGGATCGCCTGCTCGAAGCCCTGCAACGCGAACACGACACCCGCTGGCAGCGCCTCGAAGACGCCGCGTGCCCCGTTCGGCGCGAAACCACCCCCGGTACTGAAGTTGCCCGGGTGGAAGCGCAGCGACAACAGCACGATGATCGTCAGCAACGGGATCGCGATCTTCCAGATGACCGTGATGGTGTTGCTGTCGGACAACAGTTTCACGCCGATGATGTTGATCACGGTGAAGATCAGCATCAGGGCGGACGCGATGAGCAGGCCGTTGCCGGTCAGCGTGTCGTCCGCGTGCACCAGGCCGATGTTGTCCCGCACCCACGCGATGTTGTTGATGTACTGGAGGCTCGCCTCGACCTCGATCGGTGCCAGTGCCACCGCCTGTAGCCAACCGGCCCAGCCGGCGACGAACCCGGTGAGCCTGCCGAACGCGAACGCCGGGAACCTCGCGGTGCCGCCGGCGACCGGGTAGCTGGTGCCCAGTTCGGCGTGGATCAGGGCCAGCACCGACAGGATGATCGCGGCCAGCACCCAGGACACCAGCGACGCGGGGCCTGCCTTGGACGCCGCCTTGTCGGCGCCGAGCAGCCAGCCCGATCCGATGATCGAACCCAACGAGATGAAGGTGAGTCCGAAGAAGCCGACTCTGCGCTTCATGGTGGGCGTGCTGCCGCTCCCGACCGTGGCGGACGATGTCATCAGCGCCTCCGCTCCCGGGTCTTCTGCCCCGAGTCGTTACTCATCGCTGTCGGCGGACTCCTGTCCGCATGCTGTGGGCATCTTGTATCAAGATGCCTTAATACGTTGCAACAATCACATAACCGCAAACATTCGTGCGCGGCGATCGTTGCCATGCGAAACCGCTCCGACCTGGGGATGTTCGAGGCATCCCCGGGTCGGAGCGGTTTCGGCGTGGCCGTAGTGATTCCGGCTACGGTCAGCCCAGGCCGACCGACTTCAGCCAGTTGTCGGCGACGGTGGACAGGTCCGGGTGGCTCGGTGCGGCCGCCGCGGCGTCCAACTGGGTCAGCACCGCGGTGGTCAGCTTGGCCTGGACCGCGTTCAGCGCCGCCGAGACCTCGGGCGTCGCCTTGCTGGAGTTGATGATCGGCACGACATTCTGGGCGGCGAAGTTGTTCTTCGGGTCCTTCAGCACGACCCAGCCGTTGGCCGGGATCGACGGGTCGGTGGTGAAGATGTCCGCCGCCTGTACGTTGCCGTTCTTCAGCGCCGCGATGGTCAGCGCGCCACCGGCGTCCAGGGACTTGAAGTTGCCGAACACGCAGTTGTAGTTCTTCTTGAAGCCCGGCAGGCCGTCCGGCCGGGTCTGGATCTCCGGCGGGCCGCCGAACGTCAGCTGGCCGCAGTGCGGTGCCAGGTCCGCAATGGACTGGGCGTGGTACTGCTGGGCTGTGGCCTTCGTCACGACGATCGCGTCGGAGTCCTGCGCGTCCGACTTGTCCAGCGCGGTCAGGCCGCTGGGCAGCTTCGACTTCAGCGCCGTGTACACGTCGTCCGGCGACACCTGCGTCGCGGTCTTGTCGACGTACTGCAGGAGGGTGCCGGTGTACTCCGGGATCAGGTCGATGGAGCCGTCCTTGAGCGCCGGGAAGTACACCTCGCGGCTACCGATGTTCAGGTGGGTGGTGACCTTGATCCCCTTGGCCTGCAACGCACCCGCGTACACCTCGGCGAGCACCTTGCTCTCGGTGAAGTTGCCCGAGCCGATGGTGATCGTGACGTTGCCACCGGAACTGGAGCCACCACCGCCCGAACCGGCGGACAACGGGTTGCCGCCGTTGCCACTGCCACCGCAGGCGGTCAGGCCGAGCACCGCGACCGCTGCGGTGACCAGCCCTACGACGGTTCGCTTCATGCGCTGTTCCCTCCCATGTGCACGGGCTCCGGTTGGTCGGAGACCGTTTCGTTCGCGGCGCGCCGGCGGGACGCCCGGCGACGAGATACCCCGGACTCGACGAGTCCACGCGACACGACCAGCCGCTGGACTCCCACCAGCACCAGGTCGAGCACGATGGCGAGCACGGCGACCAGCAGTGCGCCGCCGAGCATCTCCGAGTAGTTGAGCTGCGCGAGACCGTCGATGACGAAGCGGCCCAGGCCGCCCAGCGCCACGTACGCCGCGATGGTCGCCGTGGCCACCACCTGCAGTGTCGCGTTGCGGACGCCACCGAAGATCAGCGGCATCGCGTTGGGCACCTCGACCTTGAGCAGCACCTCCCACTCACGCATGCCGACGCCGCGCGCCGCGTCCACGACCGCCGGGTCGACGGCTCGGATGCCGGCGTACGTGCCGGCCAGCGCGGGCGGGATGGCCAGGATGGTGAGCGCGATGATCGGCGGTGCCAGGCCGAGCCCCCAGACCAGCACCACGATGGTGAGCACCCCGAGCGAGGGCAGGGCGCGCAGGCCGTTGGCGAAGCCGACGACCCCGACGCCGCCGCGGCCGGTGTGTCCGATGACGGCGCCGATCGGCAGGCTGATCACCAGCGCGAGCAGCACCGACAGGCCGGTGTAGCCCAGGTGTTCCAGGATGCGCTGCGGTATGCCGGTGGTGCCCTGCCAGTTGGCGGGATCGGTGAGCCAGGCCCACAGTGACGACCACATGCGACTACCCCGTCCTGGTCCACGGTGTGGTGACCCTGCCGATCAGCACCAGCAGCAGGTCCATCACCAGTGCGAGCACCAGCGACGCGATCACGCCGACGACGATCTCGCCGATGAACGGGGTCTGGAAGCCGTCGGTGAACAGGTCGCCCAGCCCGCCGATGCCGAGCAGGCCGCCGATGCTGACCAGGCTGATGCTGGACACGCTGGCCACCCGCAGCCCGGCCACCAGCACCGGGATGGACACCGGCAGGTCGACCGAGAAGAACCGCCGCAGCGGCCGGAAACCCATCGCCGTGGCCGCCGTCTTCACGTCCCACGGCACGGCCGTGAGCGCGTCCACGACGGACCGGACCATCAGCGCCGCCGTGTAGATGGTGAGCGCGATCATCAGGTTGACCGGGTCGAGGACCTGGGTCTGGAAGATCGCGGGCAGCACGGTCAGCAGCGCGATCGACGGGATGCTGTAGATGAAGCCGAACGTGTAGAAGATCGTGCCGCGCACCCAGCCGGACCGGGTGGCCAGCCAGCCGAGCGGGATCGACGCGACGAACCCGATCACCACCGGCACCATGGCCAGGTACAGGTGCTGCCCGGACAGATTGAGCACGTAACCCCAGTGCGCGTTCAGCCAGTCGATCATGTGGGGACCTCGCCCGCCGTCCTGGCGTTGGCCAGCGCCGCCAACACGTCGTCGGCGTCCACGGAGCCGACGACGGCGCCCTCGGCGTCCACCGCGATGCCCAGTGCGGCAGGGGAACTGAGCGCCGCGTCCAGTGCGCTGCGCAGCGAACCCGCCGTGGTGGCGTGGTCGGCGTCCACCCGGTACAGCGAGCCGCCGGACACCAGCAGGTCGTCGGTCACCGTCGTCGATTCATCCACAGTGGACAGCTTGGTGGCGGACAGCCAGCCCAGCGGCTGCCGCTTCGCGTCGACCGCGACGGCCCAGCCGTTCTGCAGCTTCGGCAGCGTCTCGGCGACCGTGCCGCCCAGTTCGGCCAGGGGCATGTCACCGATGGTCAGGCCGGCGGCGGACAGGAAGCCCAGTGCGCGGTAGCCGCGGTCACGGCCGACGAACGACGCGACGAAGTCGTCGGCCGGGCGGCCCAGCAGCGCGGCGGGCTCGTCGTACTGGGCCAGCACGCCGCCGGTGCGGAACACGGCGACCTTGTCGCCGATCTTGATCGCCTCGTCGATGTCGTGGGTGACGAACACGATCGTCTTGGCCAGGTCGGACTGGAGTCGCAGCAGCTCCTCCTGCAGTCCGTCGCGGACGATCGGGTCGACGGCGCTGAACGGCTCGTCCATCAGCAGGATCGGCGGGTCGGCGGCCAGGGCCCGGGCCACGCCGACGCGCTGCTGCTGGCCACCGGACAGCTGCGCCGGGTACCGCCGGGCCAACCCGGTCGGCAGCCCGACCAGCTCCAGCAGTTCGGCGGCCCGGGCGCGGGCGGCGCGCCTGCCGCTGCCGGTGAGCACCGGCACGGTGGCCACGTTGTCCAGCACCGTGCGGTGCGGGAACAGGCCGGCCTGCTGGATGACGTAGCCGAAGCCGCGCCGCAGGATCGGCGGGTCGGACTTCGTGATGTCCTTGCCGTCGATCAGGATGGCGCCCGACGTCAGGTCGATCATCCTGTTGAT
>DASZXM010000970.1:0-2566 GCA_035546415.1 Pseudonocardiaceae bacterium | reverse complement strand
CCCGGTTCGGCGAGCTGGTCGCGTCGGCGGCCGCACCGATCGACGACGTGCGCGGCAGCGCGGCCTACCGCAGGCACGCGCTGGCCGTACTGGCCCGCCGCACGCTCGGCTGGGCGTGGCAGGACTACCGGGAGGGGAGTTGGCCGGCATGCGCGTGAACGTGACCGTGAACGGCGAGCCGCGCACCGCGGACGACGTGTGGCCGGGCGAGAGCCTGCTGTACGTGCTGCGCGAGCGGCTCGGCCTGCCCGGGTCGAAAAACGCTTGTGAGCAGGGCGAATGCGGTTCGTGCACGGTCTACCTGGACGACACGCCGGTGTGCGCGTGTCTGGTGGCGGCCGGTCAGGTCGAGGGCCGCGACGTGCGGACCGTGGAGGGGCTGGCCGATGGCGACGAACTGGACCCGGTGCAGCGGGCGTTCCTGGACGCGGGCGCCGTGCAGTGCGGTTTCTGCACGCCGGGGTTGATCGTGGCGACGCACGACCTGCTGCGCAGGGTCGGCCGGCCCGGCGACGCGGAGATCCGCGAGTCGCTGGCCGGGAACCTGTGCCGCTGCACCGGGTACGAGAAGATCCTGGACGCCGTGCGACTGGCCGCGGAGAGGATGAACGCATGAGCCGCACGGTGATCACCAACGCCGCACTGGCCACTGTGGACGATGCAGGCACGGAGCACGCGTCCGGTCACGTCGTCGTCGACGGCGACCGCATCGCCGCGGTCGGACCGGGTCCGGCGCCGGACGTGCCGGGGGCGATTGTCGTCGACGCGACCGGGTGCCTGGTCACGCCGGGCCTGGTCAACACGCACCACCACCTGTACCAGTGGGCGACGCGCGGGATGAGCCAGAACTCGACGCTGTTCGAGTGGCTGGTCGAGCTGTACCCGGTGTGGGGCAGGCTGGACGCGGACATCACGCACGCTGCCGCGTCCGGCGGCCTGGCACGCCTCGCGCTGACCGGCTGCACCACGGTCGCCGACCACCACTACGTGTTCCCGCGCGACGCGGGCGACCTGGCCGACGCCGTCGTGTCGGCGGCCGGGCGGATCGGTACCCGGCTGCACCTGGTGCGCGGCTCGATGGACCGCGGCGTGTCGCACGGTGGGCTGCCGCCGGACCACATCGTGGAGACCCTCGACGACGCGCTCGCCGGTACCGAGCAGGTGATCGCGAAGTACCACGACCCGGCCGGGAACGCGCTGGTCCAGGTGGCTGTCGGGCCGTGCTCGCCGTTCTCGGTGACCAGGGAGTTGATGACAGGGGCCGCCGAGCTGGCCCGCGGGCTGGGCGTCCGCCTGCACACGCACCTGGCCGAGACGCTGGACGAGGACGAGCAGTGCCGGCGCGAGTTCGGCCGCACACCGGTGCGGTACGCGGCCGACCTGGGCTGGCTGGGCGAGGACGTGTGGCTGGCGCACGGCGTGCACCCGGACACCGACGCCGTCGCGATGATCGGCGCCACGGGCACCGGTGTGGCGCACTGCCCGACGTCCAACGGCCGGCTGGGCTCCGGCATCGCACCTGTCGCCGACCTGCTGGCCGCCGGTGCGCCGGTGGGCCTGGGCGCGGACGGGGCCGCGTCCAACGAGTCCGGCGGCCTGGCCGAGGAGATGCACCAGGCCGTGCTGTTCGCCCGGCTGCGCGGCGGCCCGACGGCGCTGACGCCCCGGCAGGCGCTGTGGCTGGCGACCGCCGGTGGCGCGCGCTGCCTGGGACGGCAGGCCGACCTGGGGTCACTGGAACCGGGCAAGCTGGCCGACATCGCCGTGTGGCGGATGACCGGCATGGAACACGCGGGTATCACCGACCCGGTCGCCGCGCTCGTCCTGGGCTCCCCGGCACCGCTGGACCTGCTGCTGGTCGGCGGGCGACCGGTGGTGAGCGGCAACCATCTGGTGACCGCTGACGAGACGGCCATCGCAGGCGAACTGCGGGACGCACACCGGAGGATCACGTCATGACCGAGTCGACGACCGGCCGGCTGACCACCACCGGTGGCGTCGGCACGAGCCCGCAACGGCCGGACGGGTCGCTGAAGGTGCGCGGCGAGTTCGCCTACTCGTCCGACCTGTGGCACGCGGACATGATCTGGGGTGCGACGCTGCGCAGCCCGCACCCGTACGCGCGCATCCGCCGCGTCGACATCACCGAGGCGCTCCGGCTGCCGGGCGTGTACGCCGTGCTGACACACGCCGACGTGCCCGGCACCAACCTGTACGGCCTGGAACACTCCGACCAGCCGGTGCTGGCCGTGGATGTCGTGCGCTACCAGGGGGAACCGGTCGCGCTGGTGGGCGCTGACCACCCCGAGACGGCCCGCAGGGCGATCGAGCGGATCCGGGTCGACTACGAGGTCCGCACGCCGCTGACGGACGCCCGGCAGGCCGTGCACGGCGACGGGCCACAGCTGCACCCGGGCGGGAACGTCGTGCGGCACGTGCCGATCCGGCGCGGTGACGTCGACGCCGCCGCGGATGTCGCCGATGTCGTCGTGACCGGCGACTACGAGGTCGGCATGCAGGACCAGGCGTTCCTCGGGCCGGAGTCGGGGCTCGCGGTGCCGGCCGA
>DASZXM010000969.1:0-2164 GCA_035546415.1 Pseudonocardiaceae bacterium | reverse complement strand
GCCACGCGGACATGGTCCGCTGCCCTACCCTCCGGTGGCAAGTGGGCCCCGGCGCGCCGGCGGCGCGGGAGGGCCGGGAGCGAAGCGACCCGACCACACCGAGCCGGCCGCGATATCCGCACGTCAGGCAGTCGCCCGACGGTGATCGAGAGCGAGCGGGCGCTATTTGAGCAGTCGGGAGAGCCTCCGGTCGGCCAGTGGTTTGCCACCCGTCTGGCACGTGGGGCAGTACTGGAACGACTTGTCCGCGAACGAGACCTCGCGGATCGTGTCGCCGCACACCGGGCACGGCAACCCGGTCCGCCCGTGCACCCGCAGGCCGGCGTGCTTCTCGCCCTTCAACAGCGCCGCGTGCTGGCCGACCGACCGCCGCACGGCATCGGTCAGCACCGACACCATCGCGGCGTGCAGCGCGTCCAGCGCCGGGTCGGACAGCTTGCCGGCCGTCGCGTACGGCGACAGCTTCGCGGTGTGCAGGATCTCGTCGGAGTAGGCGTTGCCGACGCCGGCGATGATCCCCTGGGTGGTCAGCGCGGTCTTCAGCCGTTCGGTGCGGCCGGCGAACACCTCGGCGAGCTGGTCGCGGGTCAGCGACAGCGCGTCCGGCCCGAGCCGCTCGATCCCGGGCACCTCGTTCGGGTCCGCCACGATCCACACGGCGAGACCCTTCTTGGTGCCGGCCTCGGTGAGGTCGAAACCCGGTCCCTGGCCCGGCGGTCCGAGGTGCACGCGGAACGCCAGCGGCCCCTTGCCCGGTCTGGGCGGCGCCGCGGACAGGTTCTCCGACCAGCGCAGCCAGCCGGCCCTGGCCAGATGGATGACCAGGTGCAGGTCACCGATGGTCAGGTCGAGGAACTTGCCGTGCCGGCCGGCGGCGACGACCTGTTCGCCCTGCAGGTCGGTCCAGCTGGGCCGCACGGTCTTGAGCACGGACAGCGACGCCACGTCCACCCGGGCGACGGTCCGGCCGACCGCGTGTTCGCGCAGGTGCTGGGCGAGCGCTTCCACCTCGGGCAACTCGGGCACGGGTCCAGTCTGGCGCCGGATCGGCGAACCGTCGACCTACCGGCCCGCGCTGATCAGTCCACGGGGTGCATGGGCACTTCGGAGCTGGGCATCCCGTAGACCTCGATGTCCCTGGCCACCTTGGACGTCACGCTGCGCACGTTGAACATGCCGCGCACCCGGCCGACCCAGTGCTCCTCGCCGTTGTTCTCCTCGTCACCGCGCGTGTTCGCCACGAGCTTCCACGGCCGCCGCAGCGCCCACCGCACCGGGAAGAACGCGATGATGGCGACGATGGCGACGATCAGCCACGACGGCACCACCACTCCGGTCGGTGTCCACAGCACCAGCGCCACGACCAGCACCGCGAGCATCACCAACATCACGATTCCGGGGGTGTAGCCGCTGGCCACGTCGTGTTCGAAATCATCGACAGTAGCGGGACTGGACCATTCCAGCTGGCTCCGAAGAGTCCACATGCGGCCGTCCTGGCCGCGTACCAGTCGCGTCATGTCCCCTGCCTCCTGGAACACTGCTGACCGCCGGTGACGGCGGATCGCAGACCGGTCACACTGCGCGCTCCCCACGGTACCAAGGGGGCGCTGGTCGGACCGGGTGAAATCGAGCGACCACCACGGTCGATGCGGTTGTGGCGCCGGTCACCCAGCGTGCCCGTGTCACGCGAATCGTGCCGGATCGGGATCATCGCCGAACTACCGGCCCCGGGCGGTCACGGTGCGTCATCAGCCGTTGGACTCCGACCACCACTCCCAGACGGTCGTGCCGTTCGTGGTCCACGACGTGCTCCACTCGGTCACGGTGGGCGTGTCGCTCGCCGTCGTGGTCATGCCGACGACGGCCTCCCGCGGACCGGTGGTCGTGGTCGTCGCGGGGGCCGGCAGCTCGGCACGCTGCACGGACATCTGCTCGTCCGTGGTCGTCATCGCCGGCAGGTCGGTCGCTGACGCGTTCGCGTCACCGCCGTTGATGTCAGCGCCCTTCATGTCGGCGCCCTTCATGTCACCGCCGGTCGCCGCGCCGGCAACGGTGCTCACGGCCGTGCTCATCGCGCTGCTCACCGCGTTCCGCACGCCGGACGGTGCCGCGGGCCCGTGCAGCGCGGCACGCATCGTCGGGTCGAACGCGCCGCCCGCGGTGC
>DASZXM010000968.1:0-4768 GCA_035546415.1 Pseudonocardiaceae bacterium | reverse complement strand
GGGCACCAGGTCGATCCGGACCGGCGCGGGCGGTTCGGCCGCGCGCCGCCGCGCTGGCGGCACGCGGGCGCCCGGCGGGGCCGTCGTCACGTACGTCCCGGAACCGTGCCGGCCGGTGATCCAGCCCTCCGCGTGCAGCTGCTCATAAGCAGCGGCCGTGACCGTCCGGCTGACCGCCAGCCGCTCGGCCAGCGCCCGCGTGGACGGCAACCGGTCGCCGCTGCGCAGGTGACCCGCGGCGGCCGCGGTCCGCAGCGTGTCAGCCAGCTGCACGGCCAACGGGGTCGCCGAATCGCGGTGCAGCTCGATCGGCAGCGTGGGCGGGAGGACGGTCATCCAAGTGGCCTTTCGTTTTCGGACACTGGTGGCCGTTCCAGGATGCCACCGCGCCAAAGATCCTGGATGCGTGACCACACGAACGCCGCTGTCCCCGACCCCCCGCAGCAGCCTGGGCCGGCTGGCCGAGCGCGGCCGCACCGACCGGGCCGACCTGGACGCCGTGCTCGACGCCGGACTGGTCTGCCACCTCGCCCTGACCCTGCCGAGCGGACCGCTGGTGGTGCCCACCGGTTACGGGCGGGACGGCGACACGCTGTACGTGCACGGCTCGTCCGGCGCGCGCACGCTGCGGGCCGGCGCCGCCGGCACACCGGTGTGCGTCGCCGTGACGCTGCTGGACGGCATCGTCTACGCGCGCTCGGTGTTCCACTTCTCGGTCAACTACCGGTCGGCCGTCGTGCACGGCACGGCGGTGCCGGTCGTCGAGCGGGACGCGAAGCTGCGCGCGCTGCGGGTGATCACCGAGCATCTGGCGCCCGGCTCGTGGGACTACACGCGGCAGCCGAACAAGAAGGAGTTGGTGGCGACGACCGTGCTGGCGATCGACCTCACCGAGGCGTCGGTGAAGGTGCGCGACGCCGGTCCCGGCGACGAGCCGGAGGACGTCGACCCGTACACCGGCTGGGCGGGCGTGCTGCCGCTGCGCCGGGTCTGGGGCGAACCGGTGTCAGCCGCCGACCTGCCCGGTGACATCGCCGTGCCGCCCCACGTGACGGGGAGGTCGCTGTGACAGGGAGGTCGCTGTGCTGATCCACCCGTGGGACGCCGCCGCCGACCGGGAGTGGCGGGACTGGCTGGCGGCCGGCCGCCAGTTCGGCCAGCTGATCGCGGTGGACGCCGACGCCGTGCCGGTCATCGTGCCGGCGCCGTTCTTCTTCGACGGCGACCGGACCGTGCTGCTGCACCTGGCCCGGCCCAACCCGGTGTGGCCCGCGCTGGCCGAACGCGGCCGGGCGACGCTGGCCGTCGTGGACGACTACGCGCACATCCCGGGCACGTGGCGGCCACCGGACGGCGCGCCGCCGAACACCGGTGTGCCGACCGAGTACTACGCGGCCGTGCAGCTGTTCGGCGATGTCGAGATCGTGGACGACCCGCAGGCCAAGGCGGATCTCCTGCGCCGACAGCTCGGTGCCTACGGCATGGCCGACGAACTGCTCGCCGTACTGCCCGACGAGCCGCCCTACGGCCGGATGCTGTCCGGCATTCGCGGTGTCGTGCTGCACGTGACGGAGGTCAAGGCCAAGTTCAAGTTCGACGACCGCCGCACGACGGACGTGCAGCGGGCCGTCGCCCAGCGGCTGGCCGAGCGGAACAGCGGCCGGGACGCCGCCGTCCGGCGGCAGGTGCTGCGCCGGTTGACGTTGCGCACCAACGACTTCCACCCGGCCTGACCGTCTACACCGGAAGCGACGGGTCGCCCTCCAGCGCCGTGGGCACGCCAGGGCTCATGGCCCGCTCCGGGCGGTACACGTGGATGCTCACGACCGGATCGACGCCCGCGTTGCGCACCTGGTGCAGGTAGCTCGGGCCGAACACCCGCGTCCGCCCGACGATCACCGGGTGCTCGACGCGGTGCGTCCCCTTGACCACCGTCTCGGTCAGCACGCCGGACACGACGGTGAACGCGCCCGCCGAACCGCCGTGGTCGTGCAGGCCGGTGTGCTGACCGGGCAGCCACGCCAGCAGCCACGCCTCGACCTCGCCGGTCTTCTCGATCAGCGCGCTGTAGCGCTCGCCGGGGTCGTAGCGCAGCAGGTGGGCCCACCGCTGGCGGTCGCGGGCGATCTCGGCGGCGATCCGGGCAGGGTGCACGCGCACGTCCCCGGCAGGCAGGGCAACGGTGTTGGCAGGCACGGCGAACATGGGAGTCCTTCAGGTGATGACAGCGCTACACGAACAGGAGCGAGGAAGTCACCTGGAGAGACACAGCGCGCTGGCGACCCGGCGCAGGTCGATGTGACCCCGCCGGTCGATCATGGCGCGCAACAACATGCGGCCACCCAAGCAGTCAGCCCGCGTCGCGGTCAAGCGGTTCCGAGGAGTGGACACGGTCGAGTGACCGGAGCACGTCGGTGACCAGGTCGTCGGTGTCCTCGGTGCCGCAGGAGAACCGCACGAAACCCGGCGGCACGGGATCGCCCCACTGCGCCCGCCGGTCCACGGTGCTGTGCAGCCCGCCGAAACTGGTCGCCGCGGTCAACAGTTCCGAACCCGCGACCAGCGCCTCGACCGCGTCCTGGGACGGCAGTTCGAAGCTGAACACCCCGCCGAACCGACGCATCTGCCGGCACGCCAACGCGTGTCCGGGATCGTCCGGCGAGCCGGGCCAGCGCAGTCGCGTGACCAACGGGTGAACACGGAGCGCGGCCACCAGGGTGGCGGCGTTCCGGGCCTGCCGGGCCAGGCGCAGATCCAGGGTGCCCAGGCCACGGTGGGCCAGCCACACCTCGAACGGTCCCGGGGCCAGTCCGCCCTGCCGGCGCGCGGTCCGCAACCGGGCCGCCAGCCCGGCATCCGTGCACGACACGTGACCGAGCACGACGTCGCTGTGTCCGGACAGGGCCTTCGTGTCGCTGGCCAGACACAGGTCGGCGCCGAGTGCGAGCGGCCGTTGTCCCAACGGCGTCGCCGTCGTGTTGTCGACAGCCAACAGTGCACCGGCCTGCCGTGTGAGTTCCGCGACCGCGGCGATGTCGCAGATGTCCATGCCCGGATTGGACGGTGTCTCCACGAGCACCAGCGCCGCACCCGCGACCAGGTCAGCGGTCCATTCGCCAGCCGTCGGGACGAGCCGGACCGTGCGGTCGGGCAGGCGGTCGGCCATCAGTTGCCGGGTCAGGTAATAGCCGTCGGACGGAAGGACCACGGTGTCGCCCGGTCCGGTCAGTGTCGACAGGACGGTGGCGATGGCGCCCATGCCGGCCGGGAACAGCACGGCCTCGCCGCCGTCCAACTCGCCCAGGGCCGCCTCCAGCGCGCGCCAGGTCGGATTGTCGGCGGCGCCGTAGAAGTCGGCGGCACCGGCGCCGAGGTGGAACGGCGCAGCAAACACCGGTGGCGGCAGGAACGGCTGTCCGGCAACCGGTTCGGGCAGCCCGGCCCGCCCGCACAGGGTGCCGTCGCCCCACTCCTGCTGCGTCACGCCCACTCCGCCTTGCGTTCCCGGCCCAGCAGCAGGCCGACCATCGCCCTCGGGTCGGCGCCGTCGTGGCAGACCTTGTGCACGGCAGCGGTGATCGGCATTTCCACACCGGCACTCGCGGCCAGCGCGGAGATCGACGAACACGACTTCGCACCCTCGGCGACCTGGCCGTGCGCGGCCGCCTGCGCCTGCGCCAGCGACTCACCGGCACCCAGGCGCGCGCCGAACGTCCGGTTGCGGGACAGCGGCGACGAGCACGTCGCCACCAGGTCACCCAGGCCGGCCAGCCCGGCGAACGTCAACGGGTCGGCGCCCAGTGCGGCGCCCAGCCGCGCGGTCTCGGCCAGCCCGCGGGTGATCAGCGCGGCCGTCGTGTTGGCGCCGTAGCCCAGGCCCGTGGCCATGCCGCACGCCAGCGCGATCACGTTCTTGCACGCACCGCCCAGCTCGCAACCGACGACGTCGGCGTTGGTGTACGGGCGGAAGTAGCCGGTGAAGCTGGCCCGTTGCAGGTCGACGGCGCGGTCGTGGTCGACGCACGCGATCACCGTCGCCGTCGGCTGCTCCTCGGCGACCTCCCGCGACAGGTTCGGCCCGGTGACGACGGCGACCTGGCTCTCCGGCACGCCCGCCACCTCCCGGACGACCTCGCTCATCCGCTTGCCGGTGCCCAACTCCACGCCCTTGGCCAGGCTGACCAGCAGCGCGTCCGCGGGCAGGATCGGCAGCCACTCGCTCAGGTTCTCGCGCAGCGTCTGGCTGGGCACGCCGAGCACGACGACCTCGGCGCCGGACAGCGCCCGACTCGGATCTGCGGTGGCGACCAGGTTCTCCGGCAGCTTGATGCCGGGCAGCCGGTCGTCGTTGACGCGCCGCTCGTTGATCGACGCCGCCAGTTCCGGCCGCCGCGCCCACAGCGTGACGTGCCGGCCGGCGTCCGCGAGCACCTTGGCGAACGTGGTGCCCCACGAGCCCGCGCCCAACACGGCGATGCGCTGCACGCTCACGGCACGTCCCGCACGTCGGGTTCGGCGGCTTGCGCGTCCGCCTGCGTCTGTTCCTGCGGTGCCTGTTCCGCCTGCGCCGGTTCCTGCTGTGTCTGCTCCGGCTGCTTCCTGGCCGGTGGCCGGAACACCTCGGTCGGCGGTGTCTCGCCACGGATCTGCGCGACCAGCGATGTCACCTCGGCCATCAGCAGGTCGGTGACCTCGCGCAGCAGGTGCGTGGTGGACGGCTTGTCCCGGTACGCGTCCAGGTCGACCGGCTCACCGACGACCGTGACCA
>DASZXM010000967.1:0-6361 GCA_035546415.1 Pseudonocardiaceae bacterium | reverse complement strand
GGCCGTACGGGCAGGTACCCGGCGGCCCGCCGTCGTACGGCCAGCCGCCGATGCCGCCGGGGCAGCCGGGGCCAGCGATGCAGCCGGGGCAGCCGATGCCGCCGAGCATGGGCATGCCCGTCCCGCAGGTGCCCGCCGCGGGCTACGCGCCCGGGGCGGCGGCGCCCGGTGTGCCCGTGCCCGGTATGCCCTTCCCGGGAGCACCGGCGCCCGGCATGCCGGTTCCCGGGTGGCCGGGGCAGCCGGTCGCGCCGGTCGGTCCCGGGGTGATCGTCGGCGTGAGCCTGTGGCGGCTGGTGATCGTCGCGTTCGCGATCACCGGCTTCAGCCTGGCGATGAGCCAGGCCGAGGACTCCAGCGCGCTGGCCGCGCTCAGCCAGCAGGCCAGCCTGCTCACCGCGATCTGCTACGTCGTCCTGCTGCTGTTCCCCGCGTTCACCGGCGGCCGCAAGCACGAACCGGACACGCCGTGGCTGCGGGGTGCGCTCGTGGTTCTGCTGGGCCTGGTGAGCGTCACGTTCCTGACCATGCTGGACGGCGGGCTGAGCGAGCCGTGGTCACTGTTCGAGCACCTGTTGACGCCGTTGATCGTGCTGGCGGACTGGCTGTTCGTGGGCCGCGACCAGCGCAACGCCCGCTGGTGGTTCCCGTTCACGTGGCTGGCGTTCCCCGTGGCGTACCTGTTGTTCTACATCGCCTACGGCGAGGTGCTGTACCCGTTCCTCGATCCGCACGACGGTGACTTCGGCGGTGTCGTGTGCGGATTCCTCGCCGGCGTCGTCGCGTTCGGGTTCGTCGTCTACGGCATCGGGAAGCTCAAGGGCATGACCCGCCCACCGGTCGGGTGACCGCCGTGTCGCAGAATGGCGGCCGTGCAGCCCAACGGACTCGCGCCACAGGACGAACAGTTCCGCCGCTGGTTGCTCGACCAGGCCGAGCAGCACGGTAACGCCATCGTGCAGGTGGCCGGAGGCGAGGACCACGCGCCGTACGCCTTCACCGTGGGCGCGTGGCGGCGGTTCGGCGTGGCCGAGGCCGTCGTGGTCGGCATGCCGCCGGAGATGTCCCAGGTGCTGCTCAACGCGTACGTGGCCCGTGCCCGGCAGGGCGAGCGGTTCCTGGCCGGCACGGTCTACCACGGCTTCTTCCAGGGCGTGCCGGTGGTGTTCGAGAAGGTCGCCAAGGGGTGGTACCCGGAGTACTTCGGCAGCGCGTTCCTGTTGTACGCCAAGGGCGACTTCGCCGCGCTGCAGATCATCGTGCCGACGGCGCAGGGCCGGTGGCCGTGGCATCCCGACGCGCCGCCGGGGTTCGGTGCGTGGCAGCCGGTGCTCACCGAGTCCGGTCGTCCCGAAAGCTGGGTTCCTGGAGTGAACGGTCCGTAGCGGCCGTGTCGGTCACGCTGGCCAGGGGTGCGACCCCGTAGGGTTTCGAACGGGTGTTCGCAGGTCTGGAAGGAGCGCGTGGTGCGGGTGCTGGGCGTCGACCCCGGGTTGACCCGCTGCGGTCTCGGCGTGGTGGACGGCGGCCCCGGCCGGACGGTCCGCTGCGTCGCCGTGGACGTCGTGCGCACGCCGGTGGACGCCGAACTGGCCACCCGCCTGCTCCAGGTCGCCGACGAGGTGGAGCGCTGGCTGGACCGCTACCAGCCGGACGTCGTGGCGATCGAGCGCGTGTTCAGCCAGTACAACGTGCGCACGGCGATGGGCACGGCACAGGCGGGCGGCGTCGTCGCGCTGGCCGCGGCCCGGCGCGGCCTGACGGTCATGTTCCACACGCCCAGCGAGGTCAAGGCGGCCGTCACCGGCTCCGGCCGGGCGGACAAGGCACAGGTCACCACGATGGTGACCCGGGTGCTCGGCCTGGCCGAACGGCCGAACCCGGCCGACGCCGCCGACGCGCTGGCGCTGGCCATCTGCCACTTGTGGCGGGCGCCGATGCGCAACCGGATGGCCGAGGCCGAGGCACGGGCGAAGGAACTGGCCAGGCACCACAAGGCCCGGCTGGCCCAGGCAGCGAAGCAGGCGGAGGGAAGCAAGCGGTGATCGCGTCGGTACGCGGCAAGGTGCTGGAGATCGGCCTGGACCACGCCGTGGTCGAGGTCGGCGGCGTCGGGCTGGAGGTGCGCACCACGCCTGCCACGCTGGCCACCCTGCGCCGCGGCGACGAGGCGCACCTGGCCACGTCGCTGGTGGTGCGCGAGGACTCGCTGACACTGTTCGGCTTCGGTGACGCCCAGGCACGCCAACTGTTCGGCCTGCTGCTCACGGTGTCCGGCATCGGTCCCCGGCTGGCGCTGGCCACGCTGGCCGTGCTGGAGCCGGAGGCGCTGCGCGCCGCGCTGGCCGACGGCAACATCACCGCGCTGACCCAGGTGCCCGGCATCGGCCGCAAGGGTGCCGAGCGGCTGGTCATCGAACTGCGTGACAAGGTCGGCACGCTGCCGGGCGTGACCAGCCCGGTCGACGGCGTGCCCGGCGGTGTGCGGTCGGCCGTCGTGGAGGCGCTGCTCGGGCTCGGCTTCGCCGCCAAACAGGCCGAACAGACGGTGGACACCGTGCTGGCCGAGAACGGCGTGTCGGATACTGCTGGCGTGCTGCGCAAGTCCCTGACGATGCTCGGGCGCAAGCGGTGACCGACGAGGAGGAACCGCTGTCCCCGCTGGCCAAGCCGTCGGAGACGGACATCGAGTCGTCGCTGCGGCCGCGGGACCTGTCCGAGTTCGTCGGCCAGGCGCGGGTGCGCGAGCAGTTGTCGCTGGTGTTGGAGGGCGCGAAGCGGCGCGGCAGCCCACCGGACCACGTGCTGCTGTCCGGCCCGCCCGGGCTGGGCAAGACGAGCCTGGCGATGATCATCGGCGCCGAGTTGGGCGCGGCCGTCCGGGTGACGTCCGGTCCGGCGCTGGAACGGGCGGGCGACCTCGCGGCGATGCTGTCCAACCTGGTCGAGGGCGATGTGCTGTTCATCGACGAGATCCACCGCACGGCGCGCCCGGCGGAGGAGATGCTGTACCTGGCGATGGAGGACTTCCGGGTCGACGTCGTGGTCGGCAAGGGCCCCGGCGCGACCAGCATCCCGCTGGAGATCGCGCCGTTCACGCTGGTCGGCGCGACGACGAGGTCCGGGTCGCTGACCGGTCCGCTGCGTGACCGGTTCGGCTTCACCGCGCACATGGAGTTCTACGCCCCGGCCGACCTGGAGCGGGTGCTGCGCCGGTCGGCCGCGATTCTCGGTGTCGACCTGCGGCCGGACGGCGCCGCCGAGATCGCCCGCCGGTCCCGGGGCACGCCGCGGATCGCCAATCGGCTGCTGCGCCGGGTGCGCGACTTCGCCGAGGTCCGGGCGGACGGCGCGGTCGACCTGGCGGTGGCCAGGGCGGCGCTGGAGGTCTACGACGTCGACGAGCTGGGCCTGGACCGGTTGGACCGGGCGGTGCTGGGTGCGCTGGTCCGGTCGTTCGGCGGCGGGCCGGTCGGTGTGGCCACGCTGGCCGTGGCCGTGGGCGAGGAGCCGACCACCGTGGAGGAGGTCTGCGAGCCGTACCTGGTGCGGGCCGGGATGCTGGCCAGGACGCCGCGCGGGCGGATCGCGACGGCCGCCGCGTGGACCCATCTGGGTCTCGTGCCACCCCCGGATGCAGTAGGCGAGGCTGTGTCGCCCCTGGTGGGCGAGTAGTCTCTTCGCGACCTGGCACACTCGGTACAGACCCCGCCGCCGCATACTGAGGCAATGCGGATGACCGGCGTCACACCGATCGGAGAATAATGAGCTTTTCGTCCCTTTTGCTCCCGCTGATCATCGTGCTGTTCGCGGTGCCCCTGTTCATGGGCACCCGGAAGCAGAAGCGGGCACAGCAGCAGCAGCAGGAGATGCAGAACTCCCTGTCCTACGGGGACCGCGTGATGACGACGTCCGGGCTGTTCGGCAGCGTCGTGAGCACGTCGGACGACAGCATCGACATCGAGATCGCGCCGGGTGTGGTGACCAGCTGGCTGCGGGCCGCGGTGCGGGAGAAGGTCGCCGACTCGACGGTCGGCCAGCCCGACGAGGTCGAGGACCTGCACGACGAGTCGGTGACCCCCTCGGCGCAGACCGAGGACACGGTCGAGGACTCGGTGCCCGAGAGCGAGTCGAAGGCCGAGATCGCCCCGCCGCTCGAAGAGAGCAGCAAGAAGGCCCGCTAGCACCTGCGGCCGACGGGTCCACCAGCGGGACGGTGCCCTCGGCCGGCGGTGCGGCGTGAGCGGTTGGTCCGGTACGGGTTTTTGCTACCTGACCGTGACGCCGGTCTCACAGGGCGCGGGGTAGGCTCCTCGTGCGCCCCACCCGTTTGTGCGGGTGGGGCGCACAGACGTGGCCACACAACCGTGCGTGGCAACCACAACGGCGCCGCACCAAGGACGCCTGAACATTCGAGGGAGACGGAAGCACCGTGGCACCACCGGCTGGGCAGATCCGCCCGGGACGCTACCTCTGGGTGTTTGCCCTGATCGTGGTCTTGTTGTACGCCTTGGTCTTCCTGACCGGCGACCACAAGCCGACCCCGAAGTTGGGCATCGACCTCAAGGGCGGCACCACCGTCACCCTCACCGCGCGCACCCTCAACGGCCAGCCGCCGACCGAGCAGCAGCTCGACGAGGCGCAGCAGGACATCACCAACCGCGTCAACGGCCTGGGCGTCAGCGGCGCGCAGGTCGTCCGCGACGGTTCCAACATCGTGATCACGGTGCCCGGCAACCAGGGCTCGGAGGCCAAGAGCCTCGGCCAGACGGCGAAGCTGGTGTTCCGCCCGGTGCTCAACGAGGTCGCCGCGGGCCAGCAGCCCACGACGCCGCCCACGAGTACCACGTCCGGCTCGTCGAAGTCGTCCACGACGCCCACCAGCGGCGCGAACGCCAAGTCCGGCAGCAGCACGGCCACCACCGGCACCTCCGCGCCCAAGACGTCCAACCAGGGCCTCGGCACGCCCGGCGACCACCAGGGCACCAGCCCGCAGGACTACGTCGCCCAGCAGGCCGCCGCGCCGACCACCACACCCGCGACGCCCACGTCGACACCCACCTCGACACCCCCGGCATCCGGTGGTGTGAACCCCAACGACTGCTGGGGCGTCACCAAGCAGCAGGCCGCCAAGGAGGCGCCGCTCACCCGCGCGCAGCAGTCCGAGCTGATCCGGGACTGCATCCAGCTGCGGCAGAGCAGTGACTCCACGGCCCAGCAGACCGCGCTGTCCAAGCTCAACTGCGGCCCGAACTACTCCGACCCGCTGCTGGGCAACGACGACACCACCAAGCCGCTGGTCGCCTGCGACCAGACCGGCACCGCGAAGTACCTGCTGGACAAGTCGTTCCTGGACGGCACGCAGATCAGTGACGCCACGGCGGGCGTGGACCCGAACGGCGCGGGCTACGTGGTCAACCTGACGTTCAAGAGCGGCGGCGCCAAGACCTGGGCGAACTACACGTCGCAGAACGTCAACAAGCAGGCCGCGTTCGTGCTGGACACGCAGGTCGTGTCCGCGCCGACCATCGACGAGGCCATCCTCGGCGGCAACACGCAGATCTCCGGCAGCTTCACCCAGCAGCAGGCCACCGACCTGGCCAATGTGCTGAAGTACGGCTCGCTGCCGCTGGCGTTCGACTCGTCCAACGCCGAGACGGTGTCCGCCACGCTGGGCCTGGCGTCGCTGAAGGCGGGCCTGATCGCCGGTGGCATCGGCCTGCTCCTGGTGATCGTGTACTGCCTGTTCTACTACCGGGCGCTGGGAGTGCTGACCGTCCTGTCACTGGGCCTGTCCGGCGTCACGATCTACGCGGTGCTGGTGCTGCTGGGCCGCTGGATCGGCTACAGCCTGGACCTGGCGGGCGTCGCCGGTTTCATCATCGCCATCGGTATCACGGCCGACTCGTTCGTCGTGTTCTTCGAACGACTGAAAGACGAGGTACGGGAAGGCCGAACGTTCCGGTCGGCCGTGCCCAGGGCGTGGATCCGGGCGCGGCGCACCATCCTGGCGTCCGACGCGGTGAGCTTCCTCGCGGCCGTCGTGCTGTACATCTTCGCCGTGCAGGACGTGCAGGGCTTCGCGTTCACCCTGGGCCTGTCCACCGTGCTCGACCTGGTGATCGTGTTCCTCGTGACGCACCCGCTGGTGGCACTGGCCTCCCGGAACAAGACCCTGTCCAAGCCGAGCGTGTCCGGCCTGGGGGCCGTGCAACGCGCAGGCGCCGCGGCCCGTGCCGCCAAGGCCGCCGGTCCCGGCACCGTGAAGGAGGCCTGACGTGGCCACGAATCCCAAGCAGGGCCTGTTCCACCGCCTGTACACCGGCACCGGCGCGTTCGACATCGTCGGCAAGCGGAAGCG
>DASZXM010000966.1:0-2452 GCA_035546415.1 Pseudonocardiaceae bacterium | reverse complement strand
CACAGCGTGGACGTGATGCGGAAGTCCGGTGGTTGACACGTGTGGCCTAACAGGGAGATTCGGTCATAGGTGACGCTCGGCCGTGAGGTCGGAGACGCTGCGTGACGACGATCGCGCAGTCGCTTTGTGGGCTCGGTTCGGCACGCGTGCCGTGGCAGGATGCCGTCATGCCCACCAAGCTGCGCCTGACCGGCGACCCGGACGGTGACAAGCTGCTCAGCAAGGACCCCTTCGCGCTGCTGACCGGTCTGCTGTTGGATCAGCAGTTCCCGATGGAGCATGCCTTCCTGGGCCCGAAGAAGATCGCGGACCGGATGGGCGGGTTCGGCATCACGAAGATCGCGGAGACGGACATCGACGAGTTCGTCGAACTGTGTGTGCGCCCGCCGGCGATCCACCGCTACGGCGGCTCGATGGCCCGCCGTGTGCATGCCCTGGCCCATTTCATCCTGGACAACTACGGCGGCAAGGCCGACCGGATCTGGAAAACCGGAAACCCGGACGGCGCGGAGGTTCTGCGGCGGGTCAAGGCCCTGCCCGGGTACGGCGACCAGAAGGCCCGGATCTTCGTGGCCCTGCTGGGGAAGCAGTTGGGTGTGACGCCGGAGGGTTGGCGGGAAGCGGCGGGTGCGTACGGCGAGGAGGGCTCACGGCGCTCCATCGCTGACGTGACGAGCTCGGAGACGTTGGCCGAAGTCCGTGCGTTCAAGAAGGCGGCGAAGGCGGCCGCGAAGTCCTGAGCGTCGTGGCGGGAAGCTGACGCACTCCCGGTCGGCATCCGGTGGGCGGCCTGACCCGTCGTGGACAACTCGGTCGGAAAGGCTGGCGCGGTCCCGGCCCGGTCGACCTATGCTCTTCCGGTGACCAGCACCACAGCTGCCGTCGAGGCTTCACAGCCTGCGCGGGTGCGGCGGTTTCTGCCGGCCGGTGGGGAACGGCCCGCCTGGTGGCCCGTGTGGTCGAAGCCCGCTGCCATGCGTGCCGTGCGGGCGACCATCGTCGTGCCTGGGCTGTTCGCGTTGAGCTACGAGGTCATCGGCGATCTGCAGGTGGCCACCTTCGCCGCGTTCGGCGGGTTCGCGACCCTCGTGATGGCAGCCTTCGGCGGTCGGTGGCGGGACAAGGTCATCGCGCACTTCGGGCTCGCCGTCGCCGGGAGTGTGCTGGTGGTCGTCGGGACCGCCGTGAACGCGTCCGTCGTCGCCGCGACCATCGCGACGTTGGTCGTCGTGTTCGCGGTGTTGTTCTCCGGGGTTGCCGGGCCCAACGCTGCGTCCGCGAGCACCGCCGCCTTGTTGGCCTACGTGTTGCCGGCCGCGTCGCCCGGCACCATGGCGATGATCCCCGCCCGGCTGGAGGGCTGGTGGATGGCGTCGGTCGCGGGCACGATCGCCGTGCTCGTGTTCTCTCCGAAGCCGCCGGGTGCTCAGTTGCGCACGGCTGCGGCCAACACCGCGCGGGCGCTGGCCGACCAGTTGAGTGCCGCGCTGCGCGGTGACACGTCGATCGAGTACCACAAGGCGTCGATCGCGGCGAAACACCAACTGTTGACCACGTTCACCTCGACGCCGTTCCGGCCGACCGGGCTGGCAACCGCCGACCAGGCGCTGGACAGCCTCGTCGGGCTGCTGGAGTGGTGCACCACCGTGATCAACGACAGTCTCCGCGAGTACGGCGACCTCAGCGGCGCCGACGAAGTCGAGCGGCACTTGCTCACCGACACCAGTGCGACACTGCGTGACATCGCGGCCCTGTTGAACGACGAGCCCGCGCAACCGCAGTTGGAATGCCTGGAGAACAGCCTGCGCGCCAGCGTCGAGCACCTGCGGCGGATGCGCAGCGACAGCGACGGTTACGCCGACGCCGTGCACCTGTCGTTCCATGCGCGCACCGTCGGCGTCGCCGCGCACACGGCGATGGCGGACGCGATGATCGCGGCCCGGCGTGCCGACCCGGCTGTCGTGTCCGGCAGGCGCAGACGTTGGTACGGCACGGAATGGCCGGAGGACTCGCTGCGGGAGGGTCGCCTGGCCGGCCTGACCGCGGCCGCCGGTGTGGTGACCAGGCACGCCAGTTTACGGTCGGTGTGGTTCCTCAACAGCGTGCGCGGTGCCGTCGCGCTGGCCGCGGCCGTGGCGATCGCCGACGTGACCGGTGTGCAGCACGGCTTCTGGGTGGTGTTGGGCACGCTGTCGGTGCTGCGCACCAACGCGGCGGCCACGGGTGCCACGGCGGCTCGGGCACTGCTGGGCACGGTGGTCGGCTTCGTGATCGGCGCCGTGCTGTTGCTGGTGATCGGCACCGGGCCGGGCGCGCTGTGGGTGGCGTTGCCGATCGCCGTGCTCGTCGCGTCGTACGCGCCGGGCGCGCTGCCGTTCGCTGCCGGCCAGGCTGCGTTCACCGTTGTCGTGTCGGTGCTGTTCAACTTGCTCGTGCCCGCCGGCTGGCAGAT
>DASZXM010000965.1:0-5062 GCA_035546415.1 Pseudonocardiaceae bacterium | reverse complement strand
GCCGCTGGCGCCCGCTCGCGCTTGCCTGCCGCTGGTGTCCGCCCGCCGCCCGCGCCTGCCGCCCACTCGCGCCTGCCGCTGGCGCCCCGGCCGGCCCTGCCCGCCACCGACCCGTCACACCTCCGCCACGCCCGCGATCACGTCGCGATCGGAGCCACCACCGCGCCCGTCAGCCGGATCAGGTCCGTCGGTGCCAGTTCGATCTCCAAGCCGCGTCGGCCACCGCTGCAGAACACGGTCTCGAAACCCTCCGCCGTGACGTCCACCACCACCGGCAAACGTTTACGCTGCCCCAGCGGCGAGATCCCGCCCGCCACGTACCCTGTGGCCCGCTCCGCCGCCCCCACCTCGGCCATCTTCGCCTTCTTACCGCCGACCGCCGCCGCCAGTGCCTTCAGATCCAGCTGTGCCACGACCGGCACCACGCCCACCGTCAGCGCACCGTCCACCTCGGCCACCAGCGTCTTGAACACCCGCGACGGCTCCAGCCCCAACGCTTCGCTGGCCTCCAGGCCGTACGAGGCGTGACGGGGATCATGGTCGTAGCTGTGCACCGTGTGTGGCACCCGCTGTTTCGCCAGCAGTGCCGTTGCCGGCGTTCCGCGTCCTGCCATGGCGGCCAAGGATAGGGAATTACCGGCGATCTCCCCGCGTTGAGCGCACCGTGGTGACCGAGCAAACATGTGCCCGCGCCCCCGAGCGGGCCACGCGTAGGCGGGTATCGTTGACCCCGTCGAACACGGTAGCCGCCGGCCGGAGGAGTCGGCGGGGAGGGAGCCCGGTGCCACGTACCGAAGCCACTGCCAGCGCTGAGGGTGCGCCCCGCGGAACGAACGAGACGGCCGCCGCAGGCGCGACCGGTCAGGCCAAGCAGGACGACCTGGCAGCTCGGTTCGAACGGGACGCGATGCCCCTGATCGACCAGCTCTACGCCGCGGCCCTGCGGATGACCCGCAATCCGGCCGACGCCGAGGACCTGGTCCAGGAGGCCTACCTGAAGGCGTACGCGGCGTTCTCGTCGTTCGCCGACGGCACGAACCTCAAGGCGTGGCTGTACCGGATCCTCACCAACACCTACATCAACGGCTACCGCAAGAAGCAGCGGCAGCCGTTGCAGTCGCCGACCGACGAGATCACCGACTGGCAGCTCGCGCAGGCCGAGAGCCACACCTCGTCCGGACTACGGTCCGCCGAGGTGGACGCGATGGACCGGTTGCCGGACGACGACGTGAAGGCCGCTCTCCAACAGCTTCCCGAGGAGTTCCGCATCGCGGTCTACCTCGCGGACGTCGAGGGCTTCGCTTACAAGGAGATCGCCGACATCATGGGTACGCCCATCGGCACCGTGATGTCCCGGCTGCACCGGGGGCGCCGGCAACTTCGTGAACTGCTCACCGACGTGGCACGGGAGCGCGGGTTCCTGCGTGACTCGTCGCCGTCGGTACCGGAGGTGGCGGGGTCGTGAGCTGTGGCAAACCGCACGAGATCGACTGCTCGCAGGTACTCGCCGAGGTCTGGCTGCTGCTGGACCACGAGTGCAGTGGCGACCAGCGCAGCAAGCTCGAACAGCACCTGGACGAGTGCGGGCCGTGCTTGGAACAGTACGGCCTTGAGGAGCACCTGAAGGAGCTGCTGGCCCGCAAGTGCGGCGGGGAGCACGCGCCGGACGGGCTCAAGGCGAAGCTGCGCGCCTCGATCCGGCAGGTCGTGGTCCAGCAGGGCGGCGTCGCCGTCGAGGTGCAGGAGACGACCACGACGATCCAGGTCACCGACGAGAACGCCTGACGGACATGCGAACGGCCCCGGTGCACACCGGGGCCGTTTCGCGTACCGCGCTCAGCTGTTCGGCCGCTTGCCGTGGTTCGGGCCGGTCTTCTTGCGGTCGCGGCGCTTGCGGGCACGCTTGGACATGGGAACTCCTAGGATTGCTTACCAGTGGTAGTACACCGCTCCCGAGTGTCGCACATGGTTGGATCGATAAGGGCGCGCAGGGTGAGCGGAGGAGGCGACGGTCGTGGCGGAGCAGATCAAGGCCGAGATCGTGGCGAACGTGCTGAACGTCCTGGTCAACGAGGGTGAGACGGTCGGCGACGGCGACACCGTCGTACTGCTGGAGTCGATGAAGATGGAGATCCCCGTGCTCGCCGAGACCACGGGTGTCGTGACGAAGCTCGCCGTTCACGAAGGGGACGTCGTCCAGGAGGGCGACCTGATAGCCGTGGTGGAGTGAATGCCGTCCGCTGAACGTCACGGCTTTGCCGTGTCCACGCTCTCCGACCTGCTGGCCGAGCACACGAAGCTGTCCGGTGCCGCCGTCGACCACCTGCAACGCGTGGTCGCCGAGTGGCAGTTGCTCGCCGACCTGTCCTTCGCCGACTTCCTGCTCTGGGTCCCGCTGCCCGACGACAACGCCACGACGCCGGACGACGACTCGCTGCGCTTCCTCTGCATCGCGCAGTGCCGCCCGACGACGACGCTGACCGCCCACCCGGACGACATGGTCGGCACGGTGTCCGCGGGCGCGGACCACCCGCAACTGCACCGGGCGCTCGGCGAGGCCAGGATCTGCCGTGAGGAGGACCCGGTCTGGCGGCTGGGCGTGCCGGTGCGCCGCGAGGTCATCCCGGTGCTGTTCGAGCAGCGCGCCATCGCCGTGCTGTCCAGGGACACCAACCTGGCCGTGCCCCGCGTGCCCAGTTCGCTGGAGATCGCCTACCTGGGCGGTGCGGCCGACCTGTGCCAGATGATCGCCGACGGCACGTTCCCCAGCAACGACCCGTCACCCGACGTGCACACTAGCCCCCGGGTCGGCGACGGTCTGATCCGGCTGGACGCGTCCGGCGCCGTCGTGTTCGCCAGCCCGAACGCGACGTCCGCGTACCACCGCATGGGCCACGCCGCCGACCTGATGGGTTCCCGGCTGTCCCCGTTGACCAGGTCGCTGATCGCCGACCCGTTCGACGCCACCGAGGTCGCGCAGCGCATCCGGGCGGCCCTGGACGGCCAGTCCAGCACCCGGTTCGAGGCGGAGACCCGGCACGGTGCGTCCGTGCTGTTCCGGGCGCTGCCGTTGCGCCCGAAGGGCAAGGCGGCGGGCGCGCTGGTGCTGGTGCGGGACGTCACGGAGGTCAAGCGCAAGGACCGCGCGCTGCTGTCCAAGGACGCCACCATCCGCGAGATCCACCACCGGGTCAAGAACAACCTGCAGACGGTCGCGGCCCTGCTGCGCCTGCAATCCCGGCGCACCAGCAGTTCCGAGGCGCGCGACGCGCTGACCGAGTCGGTGCGCCGGGTGACGTCGATCGCGATGGTGCACGAGACCCTGTCGCTGTCCGTCGACGAACGCCTCAACCTGGACGAACTCGTCGACCGGCTGATCCCGATGATGGGCGACCTGGCCGGCACCGAGGGTCGCGTGTCCGTGCACCGGGAGGGCCGCTTCGGCGTCATCTCCGCCGAGCGCGTCACGCCGCTCGTGCTGGTGCTGACCGAACTGCTGCAGAACGCGTTCGAGCACGCCTATCCGGCGCCGGAGCGCGGCGAGGTGGTGGTCCGGGTGGAACGGTCCGCGAAGTGGCTGGACGTGGTCATTTCCGACGACGGCGTCGGCCTGCCCCGTGGCTTCTCCCTGGAACGCACCGAACGCCTCGGCCTGCAGATCGTGCGCATCCTGGTGGACAGCGAGCTGCGCGGCTCACTGAGCCTGCGCCGCAAGGAACGCCGTGGCACCGAGGCCGTGCTGCGCGTCCCGCTCCGCCAGCCCCGCTAGCGCGTCAGGCCAGGTGGGCGGCTTTGCTCTCCAGGTAACGCTTCTCCGGCACGCTCGTGGTCCGGCGGGCGGCGCGGCGGTAGTGCTCACGGGCGCCCACCACGTCGCCGGACATCTCCAACAGGTGTGCCCGGACCGCGGCCAGCCGGTGGTGGTCGGCCATGCGCTGGTCGTCGTCGAGAGTCGCGATCAGGTCCAGCGCCGCTCGCGGACCGTCCACCATGGCCAGTGCGACGGCGCGGTTGAGGGTGATCATCGGACCGGGGGTGAGCGACTCCAGCAGGTTGTAGAGGGCGAGGATCTGCGGCCAGTCGGTCTCGTCCGCCGACGGCGCCTCGTCGTGCACGGCCGCGATGGCCGCCTGCACCTGGTACGGGCCGATCCGGGAGTTCGACAGGGCCTGCGTGACCAGCGCGACTCCCTCGGCGATGGCGTCGGCGTCCCACAGCGACCGATCCTGTTCGGCCAGTGGCACCAGCGTGCCGTCGGGCCGCGAGCGGGCCGGCCGGCGGGCGTCGGTGAGCAGCATCAACGCCAGCAGACCGGCGACCTCACCGTCGTCGGGCAGCAGCCGGCGCATCTGACGGGTGATCCGGATGGCCTCGGCGGTCAGCTCGACCCGGGCCAGTTCCTCACCGGACGTGGCCGTGTAGCCCTCGTTGAAGATCAGGTACAGCACGTGCAGCACGACCTGGAGGCGTGCCTCCCGCTGGTCCGGCGGCGGTGGTTCGAACTTCGCCCCCGTGGTCCTGATGCGCTGTTTGGCCCGGCTGATCCGCTGTCCCATGGTCGCCTCGGGGACCAGGAACGCGCTGGCGATCTGGGCCGTCGTCAGGCCGCCCACCGCGCGCAGCGTCAACGCCAGCTGCGACGGTGGGGACAGCTCCGGGTGGCAGCACAACAGCAGCAGCGTCAGTGTGTCGTCGTCGGAGGGCGGTTCGTCCTCCGGTGGCGGGGCGTGGAACTCGTCGAGCGGCGTCAGCGCCGCGGCGGTGGCCTCACGACGCCTGCGGGCCTGGTCACCGCGCCACTGGTCGGTCAGCCTGCGTCCGGCGACGGTGATCAGCCAGCCACGCGGGTTGTCCGGCACACCCTGCTCCGGCCACTGCACGGCAGCGGCGAGCAGCGCCTCCTGAACGGCGTCCTCGCACGTGTCGAACCGGCCGTAGCGGCGCACCAGCGAACCCAGCACCTGCGGCGCCAGTTCCCGCAGCAACGGTTCCACCGACGTGGTCATGTCCCGCGCAGCTCCGCCCCGTCCATCACGCGGCGCACCTCGATCGGCGCCAGGCC
>DASZXM010000964.1:0-7201 GCA_035546415.1 Pseudonocardiaceae bacterium | reverse complement strand
CCGCGACCGCGCCCAGCGCGTAGTGGTTGAACGACGTCATCTGGCCCGGGTTGATGCTGCCGTCGGGCAGCATGCTGTCCCAGCGTTCCCAGATCGTCGTCGCACCCATCGTCACCGGGTACAGCCACGACGGGCAGGCCTTCTCCGACAGCAGCCGGTAGGCGAGGTCCGGGCGGCCGGCCGTGAGCAGCGCGTCGGTCATCAGCGGTGTGCCGACGAACCCGGTGGCGATCCGGAACCCGTTGGTGCGCACCAGGTCCGCGAGTCGCCGCGCGGCGTGCGCACGCTGCTTCGCCGTCGGCAGCAGCGCCCACTCCAGTGCCAGCGCGTACGCCGTCGGCGCGTCGGACAGCACGCGACCGGCGGGCGTCACGTAGTGCCGCGCGAACGCGTCGCGGGTCCGGTCGGCCAGATCGGCGTAGTGCGTGGGGTCCCTGCCGACGACGCGGGCGGCCGCCGCCACGATGTCCGCCGAACGGGCCAGGTACGCCGTAGCGACGACGTCCGGGTGAGTCGTCGCGGCGAACGGGTCGTCCGGCGGCGCGGCCGGGTCGAGCCAGTCACCGAATTGGAAGCCACCCGCCCACACCCCGACCGTGGTGAGCGACGCGATCTTGTCCACCCATGCGCACATGCTGTCGTACTGGCGGGCCAGGATCGCCGCGTCGCCGTAACGCTGGTACAGCACCCACGGCACGACGACCGCGGCGTCACCCCATGCCGTCGCCGTCGGCTCACGGTCGTGGAGGACGTCCGGGACGACGTAGGGCACGGCGCCGTCCGCGTGTTGGTCGGCGGCCAGGTCGGCGAGCCAACTGCTCAGGAAACCGGCCGTGTCGAACAGGAAGCTCGCGGTGGGGGAGAAGACCTGGATGTCCCCGGTCCAGCCGAGCCGTTCGTCGCGCTGCGGACAGTCCGTCGGCACGTCCAGGAAGTTGCCGCGCATGCTCCACACCACGTTGCGGTGGAACTGGTTGAGGTCCTCGTCGGAGCACTCGAACCAACCGGTGCGCCGCAGGTCCGTGCCCACCACGACGGCCTCGGCGGTGAACTCGGCGACCCCGCTGACCTCGGCGTACCGGAAGCCGTGGAACGTCAGGTTCGGCTCCAGGACGTGTTCGCCGTCGGGCACCAGGTAGCTGTCCGTCGCCCGCGCCGTCCGCAGTGGACGCACGCCGAGTTCGCCGTTCTCCAGGACCTCCGCGTGCCGCACGGTGACCTCGGCCGGCCCGTGCACCCGCAGCCGTACCCAGCCGACCAGGTTCTGCCCGAAGTCCACCAGCGTCGCGCCTGCCGGCGACCGCCACACGTCGACCGACGGGAGCACTTCGGTCACCCGCACGGGCGGCCCCTCCGGCGCGACCAGCCGCCCGAGGTCCGCCTCGATCACCTCGACCGGCCCCTCGTCCGGTTCGCCGGGCCGCAGGTCCGTGCGCTGCCCGTCGTACAGGTCGTCGGCGAGGATGCCGCTTGGCCGCGCCGACCACTGTTCGTCGGTGCCGATGACGTCGGTGCCACCGTCGTCGTAGGTGACGACCAACTGCGCCAGCAGCGCCAGCCGGTCGCCGTAGAAGCCGCTGCGGCCCGACCACGTCAGCCGACCACGGAACCAGCCGTTGCCCAACAGCACGTCGAGTGTGTTGTCCCCGGCCCGCAGCAGCGACGTGACGTCATAGGTCTGGTAGCGCAACCGGTGGTCGTAGGACGTCCAGCCGGGCGCCAGGATCTCGTCACCGACCCGGGCGCCGTTCAGCGTCGCCTGGTACACGCCGTGCGCCGTCGCGTACAGCCGTGCCGACGCGATGCCCCCGTGCAGCGTGACCGTACGGCGCAGGATCGGCGCCGGGCCGTCGGCGACGGGCGCGACGAACCGCGCCGACCAGTCGTCCGCCGTCAACAGCCCCGCCTCCACGATCGACGGTGGACTCCACTCCGACCACCGCTGCCCGGAGGCGACCCGCACCCGGACGGCGGCGCGCTGCCGGGAGACCAGCGGCGGGAACGGCCACGGCACCAGGACCTGTTCGGCCGAGTCCACCCGGACGACGGTGCCGCGGGACTCGACCTCGTAGGCGGTCTGCGTCCACTCCGGGTCGTCGGTGGTGACCTGCCAGGACAGTCGGGGTGTCGCGGTCCCGATGCCCAGCGCGCGGTCGCGGTGCTCGAACCGGACGGGGCTGACAGTCATGGGCCTCTCTTCCCGTGGTGGGGGCGGTCAGTGCCGGCGCGGTCAGTGGATGGCGCGTTCCCTCTCGATCTGCTCCAGCGTCTTGCCGGTCGTGTCGGGCATGAAGAAGAACCCGACCACGCCGCTGATCAACAGGCAGGCGGCCAGCAGCGCGGCGACCGGGCCGATGCCGGCGCTGGCCAGCGTCGGCACGAAGAAGCTCCAGATGCCCAGGAACACCCGCGCGATGCCGAACGTGACCCCCTGTGCGGTGCCGCGCAGCATCGTCGGGAACAGCTCCTGGCTGAAGATCTTGTACACCGCTTCGCCCGCGAACGCCGCGCCGACGCCGAACAGGACGATGTTGGCGATGATCACCGGGATGGTGAACGGGAAGACGAGGTACGCCACGAACGCCAGCACCTGCATCACCGCGCCCGCGCCCCACATCCGCCTGCGGGTCAGGTGTCCTTTGTCGACCAGTCGCATGAACGGCAGCGTGGCCAGGATGCCGATCACGAATCCGGCGCAGGACAGCGCCACGCTGGCCGCCTGGCCGCCGGCGTGCAGCGTCTTGATGATGTAGGGCGTGAAGATGCCGTTCGTGCCGGCGGCGATGTTCCAGAACAGGTAGATCGTCGCGGTCCAGGCCAGCGCCACCAGGTTCGGACCGGCGAACAGCGCGCGCAGCTTCTGCTTGACCGGCGCCCGCGACGCCGACTGCCAGCGCGCGGACTCGGCGAGGCCGCGCCGCAGCGCCCAGGTGACCAGCGCGACGACGAACAACATGCCGAACACGATCCGGATGCCCAACAGATCCAAAGAGGACAGTGCGAGCGCCATGAGCAGCACGACGACCGGTCCGGCGTTCCACGCGATCTGGGTGAAACTCAGCAGCCTGCCCCGGTGCTTGGCCGGGGAGAACTCGCCGACCAGCGCGAGCGACGTGGGGACGTCCGCGCCGACGGCGACGCCGACGACGAACGTGCCGACGAACAGCATGGGCGCGTCGACCGCGAGCCCGATGCACGCGATGCCCAGCGCGTAGACGAGCAGGTCGTACTTGTAGATTCGTTTCCGGCCCAGCTTGTCACCGAGCCGGCCGCCGATCACCGCCCCGACCGCACAGCCGATCGCGTTCGGCCCGATCGCGGCGAGCGCGCCGACAGCGTTGTCGCTCAGACCGAGGTACGCCTGGAAGAGCGCGAGGCCGGAGCCCAGCGCCACGATGGAGCCCGCGTCGAGGTACGAGGCCATCCCGGCGAGCACGGACCACGTCCACTGCTCGCGGGTGACGGTGCCGTCGTCGGCCCGGTCCAGGCCGATGGTGGTGTCCGGGGACGTCATGCGAGCCTCCAGTCGCCGGTGACGTGGGCCACATTGAAACGTATTAATCGGCGAGGGTAGGTCCCCACTTACGATGGCACAAGGTCCGTCGGGTGAATGGGAGGTTCACCGTGAATCGTTTTACCGGATGGGACCAGGGGATTTCGGCGTCGGACCCCCGACCTATCGTGGCGGGATGATCGAGGTTCGGCACGCCACCCCGGCGGACGGGGACGCGCTCGGTGAGATCCACTCCGCCTCCTGGGCGGCCGCCTACGCCTCGTTCTTCGACCCGGGGTTCGCCAACGATGCGATCCGGGCCCGGCGGACGCGGTGGCACGAGCGGATCGCGGCGGGGAACGGCATGCTGCTGCTGGCGGCGGTCGACGGCCGGCCGCTGGCGCTGTCGTATTCCGTGCCGTCGGGCACCCGGCCCGGCTTCGCCGAGATCTACAGCTTCTACGGCCATCCCGACGGCTGGGGCACCGGCGTGGCAGGTGTGCTGATGTCCAGGACGCTGCTGCTCCTGCGCGGCGACGGATTCGCCGACGTGCACCTGTGGACACTGCGGGACACTCCGCAGTCACGCCGCTTCTACGTCAAGTCGGGCTTCGTCGAGACCGGTGCCGTGCGCACCCACGACTTCGGCGACGGCCACCCGCTGGACCAGGTCGAGTACCAGCGCGCGTGCTGACGGCCGCGCGCGCCGATGCCTTCCGGGCCCCGCCCGGCGCGGCACACGTGGCTGAAGGTCGGTGCGATGGCCCGGGTTGGGCTCGTGGCCGGCGTCGTGCTCTCCCTCACCGGGGCGGCCCGTCGGCGATGCGCACAGGCCAAGCGTGGCCTGCTGTCAGCGGGCATCGCCGGGTCGGCCAGCGTCTGACGGGTCGTCGGACACCGCCGTGACCGCGGCTTCGTAGGCGAGCAGGGCGTCGACGACGGTCCGCCGCTGCTCCGCCGTGAGCGGGGCGAGGGCCTGCCGCCAGGCGCGGGCGCCGGGGGAGAGCCACTGCGAGATCGCCGGTCGGCTCTGCGGGCTGATGTCGATGATGCGCCTGCGGCGGTCCGTGTCGTCCTCCCGCCGGACCAGCACCCCTTTGCGGCTCAGGTCGCTCACCATCAGGCTCACCGTGGTGGGGGCGATGCTCAGGCGTCCGGCCAATTCCGAGACGGTGAGTGGGCCGTCGAGCAGCAGCATCGACAGCAGGGACAGGTGCCTGGGCGCCAGGTCGAACGAGCGGAGCTGTTCGGGTGGCGGCAGGCGTTTGATCCTGCCCACCAGTCGTGGCATCACCAGGAGCAGTTCGCGGACGGCGTCATCCGTCGAGTCGGGTGTTGACACGCACCATCCCCGCCATTACGTTTGTTAACAAAGGTAATTTGCTCTCAAACTCAGTGTAGGGGAAGCGGTATGCCACATCTGACCGTGCACGTCCTGGAAGACGATCTCGCCGGCCGGGAGACCGACCTGATCACGGCGCTCACCGACGCGGTCGTCGCGGTGTACGGCGAGTGGGCGCGCGACATCGCGGTGGTGCACCTGGTCGGCGTGCCAGCCGGTCGGTGGGGCGTCGGTGGCGAGCCCGCGGCGACCCCGGCGCCGAGCATCACCCTGCGCGTCCGCGAAGCGGCCTTCGGCCGGCCGGACGCGCGGGAGATCGTCGCCCGTCTGGTCGCCGGCCTCACCGACGCGATCGTGAGCGTGTTCGGTGAGCGGGTCCGGCCCGGCGTGACCGTGGGACTGGTGGGCACCCCGGAGGGTCGCACGGGCGTGGCCGGACAGGTGGCGTAGCCGCCGTGCATGACGGCGGGGTCGCGGTGGTTCGCGTGGGGTCCTTCGGCGGTTGACCGCCCCGCGCGAACCGGGCTACGTTGCCTATTCGAGACATCGTACGCAATCCGATATCTCGAACGTCGCGACACCTGAGCCGCCAGGCAGCCCCGTGCCCACACTGGAGGTGCGACACCATGCCCGGACACTCGTTCGACCGCAGGGACTTTCTCCGGGTGGCAGGGGTGACGGCGGCCGGGGCGGCGCTCGTCGGCGGTGCACAGGGCGTCGCATCGGCAGCCGGTGTCGGTGGCATCGGTGGCACGGGAGGTACCAGTGGCTCCGTGACCGACGGCGTCGCGGGCGCGCGTGCCGCGTTTCCGTTGCGCGCGGTCACGTTGGGCGGTGTGTTCGCCGACAACCAGTCGCGCAACACCAACTACCTGAACTTCGTCGACCCGGACCGGCTGCTGCACACGTTCCGGCTCAACGTCGGGCTGCCGTCCACCGCCACGCCGTGCGGCGGCTGGGAGAGTCCGACCACCGAACTGCGCGGGCACAGCACCGGCCACCTGATGTCCGGGCTGGCCATCACCTTCGCCAACACCGGTGACCGGGTCGCACTGGACAAGGGCCGTTACCTGGTCGCCCAACTGGCCGCCTGCCAGGCGCGGTCGGTGGCCGCCGGCTTCCACCCCGGGTACCTGTCCGCGTTCCCGGAGAACTTCTTCGACCGGCTGGAAGCCGGTACCGGCGTGTGGGCGCCCTACTACACGATCCACAAGATCATGGCCGGGCTGATCGACCAGTACGACCTCACCGGCAACGCGCGGGCGCTGGACGTGGTGACCGGGATGGCCGACTGGGTGCGCTGGCGCACCGGACGGCTCACCGACGCCCAGATGCAGCAGATCATGGAGACCGAGTTCGGCGGCGTCAACGAAGCGCTGGCCAACGTCGCCCTGCTCACCGGTGACAAGTCCCATCTGGACACCGCACAACGCTTCTACCACAAGAGGATCTTCGATCCGCTCGCGGCGGGCGAGGACCGGCTGTCCGGGAACCACGCCAACACCCAGATACCCAAGATGATCGGCGCGCTGCGGATCTGGGAACAGACCGGTGACCGCACGTTCCACGACATCGCCTGGAACTTCTGGCGGATCGTGACCGACCATCACAGCTACGTCATCGGCGGCAACAGCAACGGCGAGTACTTCCACGACCCGGACGTGATCGCCGGCCAGCTGAGCAACGACACGTGCGAGAACTGCAACAGCTACAACATGTTGAAGCTGACCCGGCTGATGCACTTCCACGAGCCGCGGCGGGTGGACCTGCTCGACTACTACGAGCGCACCCTGTTCAACCAGATGCTCGGCGAGCAGGACCCGTTGTCGCAGCACGGGTTCAACATCTACTACACCGGTCTGGCGCCGGGCGCGTTCAAGCAGCAGCCCTCGTTCATGGGCCCCGATCCGAACGTGTACTCCACCGACTACGACAACTTCTCCTGCGACCACGGCACCGGCATGGAGACGCAGGCGAAGTTCGCCGACACGATCTACTCGCGGGACCCCGACGGGCTGCGCGTCAACCTGTTCATCCCGTCCCGGGTCCGCTGGTCGGAGCGCAACATCGCGCTGCGCCAGGACACCGGGTTCCCCGACGACGACAGCACGCGGCTCACCGTGACCGCCGGGCGGGCCGCGCTGGCGCTGCGCGTGCGTGTCCCGGCGTGGACGAGCGGCACGCCGACGGTGCGGGTCAACGGCGCCGTGGTCCACTCGCCGGTGCGACCCGGTGGCTGGGTGGAGGTGCACCGCGACTGGCGGCGCGGCGACACCCTCGACGTGTCGCTGCCGATGGCGCTGGCGCTGCACCCGACCCCGGACGACGCGGCCGTGCAGGCGGTGACGTACGGACCGGTGGTGCTC
>DASZXM010000963.1:0-1624 GCA_035546415.1 Pseudonocardiaceae bacterium | reverse complement strand
GCCCTTCGGGGTGCCGGTGGTGCCGCTGGTGAGCAGGATGATCCCGCCCGCCGAGGGCGGATTCGGCACCGCGGCACCGGACGTCTCGGTGACGACGTCGGCCAGTGTCGGCACGTCCGACGGTTCCTCGTGCCACGCCAGAAACCGCGGGACGTCCTCGCTGACCGCGCTGAGCAGCTCGGTGAACTCCTGGTCGTACACCAGCGCCGACACGCCTTCGCGCCGCGCGACGTCACCCAGCTGCGGTCGGCTGAAGCCGGTGTTCATCAGCAGCAGGCGCGCGCCCAGTTTCGCCGCGGCCACCATGCACAACACCAGCCAGCGGTGGTCCCGGCACAGCACGCCGATCACCGACGACGGGCCGAGCCCGCGCTTCACCCACGCCCTGGCGAGCGCGTTCGAGTCGTGGTCCAGTTCGCCGTACGTGACCGTGCCCGCTTCGTCGACGATGGCGGCGACGCCCGGCTCCCGGCGGGCCGCGATCTGCGCAGCGCCCGCGACCGGCCCGAGCTTGCGCACCGCCAGGATCGACCGCAGGCCCTCGTCCGGGCGGATCGGGTCGAACAGGCCGGCCTTGCGCAGCACGTCGATGCGCGGCGGCAGGTCGACGATGCGGCCGACGACGTCGGGCAGGCTGGACAGGTATTTCAACACGGGGGATCTCCGTTGATCGGCGCTCAGCTGGCGTGGGTTCCCTACCCCGAGGATTTCACCTACTGATGGTATGTCAACCCCCAGGGGCGTGCCCGATCAGCATTGTCGGTGGTCAGGGGCACAATCGGGGGCGTGCTAATAGGGGTTGTCGGGGATGCCGACGGGGGCGGGCGAGTGCGTGCCTTCGCCGACGACGGCACCCCCGAGGGGCCCGCCGAACATGCGGCGGACCTGGCGGCGCGGGTCGCCGACCTGGAGCGCACGCACCACCCGCGCTGGCTGTGGGCGGCCGGCGCGGAGTGCTATCCGCCGCTGCTGGCCGCCGGCACCCGCGTGGACCGCTGCCACGACCTGCTGCTCGTCGAGGGCATCCTGCTCAACTACGCCGGCCGGCACACGGAACCGCGCGGCCTGGCCGCCGCGGTGGCCAGGGCACGCGGACTGCCCGTGCCCGACGACCCGCCCAGCGCCCGGCCCGACGCGCAGCCCGCCCTGTTCGACTTCGCCCCGGAGGCGCTGCCCGGCGGCACCGACCCGCTGGACGCGCTGGGCATCGTCTATCGCAGTCAGCGGGAGCGGCTGGCCGGCGCGGAGCATCCGGACCGGATGCGGCTGCTGGCCGCCGCCGAGTCGGCCAGCGGACTGGCCGCGGCCGAGATGACGCACCACGGCCTGCCCTGGCGCGCCGACATCCACACCGACCTGCTCACCGAACTGCTCGGCCCGCGCCCCCTGCCCGGTGCCCGGCCGCGCAAACTGGCCGAACTGGCCGACCGGATCACGGCGGCGTTCGGCGGCGCCGCGGTGAACCCCGACAATCCGTCCAGTGTGGTGCGGGCGTTCGCCAGGGTCGGCATCGACGTCGCGTCCAGTAGGCGCTGGGTGCTCAAGCAGGTCGACCACCCGGCCGTGGAACCGTTGCTGGAGTACAAGGAACTCGCGCGGCTCTACGTCGCGCACGGCTGGTCGT
>DASZXM010000962.1:0-3536 GCA_035546415.1 Pseudonocardiaceae bacterium | reverse complement strand
TCGAAACCGGAACGCAGGCCACCCACGCCGTCCTGGACGTAGGTGGAGGTCGCGTGGATGGGCACGATCACCGATCCGGTGGTCGGATCGGGGGCCTGGCCGGCGTGGATCGCCCGGGTGGCGAAACCGTTCCGCACACCGGCCGGGTTGGGGCTGTCCGTCATGGATCCAGCGTACGGCGTCGCTCCACAGACGACCGGCGACGGCCCCACCACCTGGGAAACACCAGGCGGTGGGGCCGTCGTCAGTCGCTTGTATCCAGTTGGCTGTGGTTGGCGTCGCCGATGCTCAGCCGCCCCAGCCCTGCGGGGGCTGCTGCGGTGGCTGGCCGTAACCGGGCTGCTGCGGGAAACCACCCGACGGCGGGCCCTGCTGCGGGAAGCCGCCGCTGCCCGGCTGCTGGTACTGGCCAGGCTGCTGCGGGTACTGGCCGGGCTGCTGGTAGCCGGGCTGCGCACCGTAGGGCTGCTGGCCGTACGCCTGCTGACCGTAGGGCTGGCCGAAGCCACCCGCCTGACCGTAACCGGTCGCGGCGACCGCAGGCAGACCCAGGTACTCACGGGTCTGCGGGAAGAACGCCATCGAACCCGCACCGAGCAGGATGATGCCGGCGATCAGGTCGTAGACCAGCCGGCCCTCGGACGCGTACTGCACCATGAAGATGATGGAGAACAGCAGCAGCAGCGCGCCGCCCGCGATGATCGCCCACTGGCCGACGAACTTCTTCAGGAAGATCAGCACCGCACCCGCGACACCCGCGACACCGCCGACGATCAACAGGATGAAATAGATGATCGCCGCGGTCGGGATGCTCGCCGCATCAATGGCCTGCTGGGCGTACTGCTGGCACGCCTGGGCCTCCGCACCGGTGAATCCGGCGCAGGCGTCGTCGACGCTGCCGCCGCCCAACGACGCCCAGAGCGTGATCGTCAGGATCGCCGCCAGCAGCGCCATGATCGCCACGACACCCAGGACGATCCAGTTCACGATCTGGGTGTTGCTGGGCGAGTTGGCGCCCGCGCCGGGCCCGTAACCCGGGTAGGCGGGCTGGCCGTAGGCGGGCTGGCCGTACGCCGCCTGACCCGGAGCCTGGTAGGGCTGCTGACCGTAGGCGGGCTGGCCGGGGGCCGCGTAACCGGGCGCCTGCTGGCCGTAGGCAGGTGCGCCGGGCTGCTGACCGTAACCCGGCACGCCGGGCTGCTGGGGGGCGCCGGACCAACCCGGTTGCTGCGGCGCGCCTGGTGCGGGGGGTTGCACGGCGGAAGCATACTGGCCGTAGTTGGGCTGTGGCTGCCCCGGCGGCACGACCTGTGTCGCTTCTGGTACCGGGTTGGCACCCGGGGCCTGCTGGCCGGGACGCACCACCTGGGTCGCCTCCGGCGCGGCGCCCTGCTGCTGCCCGGGCTGGACGACCTGCGTCGGGCCGGAGTTGGCCAGCGCCGGATCACCGCTCTGGGGCGGCTGACCACCACCCTGACCTGGCTGATTCTCGGGCGGCTGTGGAGAGGTCATCGGGTTTCCAACTCCCTTGGCTGGGGTGGGGGCAATACCGGCATACAGGTAGTCACCAACGCTAGACCATCTGGCCTCGCCGTGTGCGCAAGCCCGCAGGTTGGTCCGCGATTGGGGGGTCGTTGGGGGATCTGGTCGCTCCGGATCCGGTGTGGCTCGTCGTGACTCCCCGTCGGTTCAGCGTCCGGCGAGGAACCCCAGCACGTCATGTCTGGTGACGACGCCGGCCGGCTTGCCGTCCAGCAGCACCATGGCGCCGTCGGCACCGGACAACGCCGTCATCACGGCGCTCACCGGTTCCCCGGCCCCGATCGTGGGCAGCGGTGGTGACATGTGCAGTTCGACGCGGTCGGACAGCTGTGCGTTCCCGGTGAACAGGGCTTCCAGCAGATCCCGCTCGATCACGGCACCGGACACCTCGGCCGCCATCACCGGCGGCTCCGCGTTCACCACCGGCATCTGCGAGACGCCGAACTCGCGCAGGATCGTGACCGCCTCGCCGACGGTCTCGTTGGGGTGCGTGTGCACGAGGTCGGGCAGCGTGCCGTCCTTGCGCCGCAGCACGTCACCGACGGTGGCGTCGCTGGACTCCGGCGGCAGGAAGCCGTACGCCGACATCCACTGGTCGTTGAACACCTTCGACAGGTAGCCGCGGCCACCGTCGGGCAGCAGCACGACGACGACGGCGTCAGGGTCGGCCTGGGCAGCGACTCGCACCGCAGCCGTGGCCGCCATCCCGCAGGACCCACCCACGAGCAGGCCCTCCTCGCGAGCGAGGCGGCGGGTCATCAGGAAGGAGTCGGCATCGGAGACCGCAATGATCTCGTCGCATACCTCGCGGTCGTAGTTCGCGGGCCAGAAGTCCTCGCCGACGCCTTCGACGAGGTACGGCCGACCGGTGCCACCTGAGTAGACCGAGCCCTGCGGATCGGCGCCGATCACCCGCACGGCGCCGCCCGAAACCTCCTTCAGGTAGCGGCCGGTCCCGGAGATCGTGCCGCCGGTCCCGACTCCGGCGACGAAGTGGGTCACCTTTCCATCGGTCTGTTCCCAGATCTCCGGCCCGGTGGTCTCGTAGTGCGACTGCGGGTTGGCCGGGTTGGAGTACTGGTCGGGTTTCCAGCCGCCGGGCCGTTCCCGCGCCAGACGATCCGAGACGCTGTAGTAGGAGTCAGGGTGCTCCGGCGGTACGGCGGTCGGGCACACCACCACCTCCGCGCCGTACGCCCGCAGGACGTTGATCTTGTCGGCGGACACCTTGTCCGGGCAGACGAACACGCAGCTGTAGCCGCGCTGCTGCGCGACGATCGCGAGCCCGATGCCCGTGTTGCCGCTGGTCGGCTCCACGATCGTGCCGCCGGGCGGCAGCGCCCCGGATGCCTCCGCAGCGTCGATCAAGCGCGTCGCGATGCGGTCCTTCACCGAACCGCCCGGGTTGAGGTACTCGACCTTCGCGGCCACCGTCGCCGCGGCGCCGTCGGTCACCCGGTTGAGGCGGACCAGCGGCGTCCGCCCGATGAGGTCCACCACCGAGCCGAAGACGTCCACGGCCGCCTCTCCTCACCCGCCGATCAGCGATGCCGGCTTCGCCGACTCCCTTGCATGGAACGTACTCTTGGGAATCTCTGGTCGGCACCGAAGCCGATCCGCGAAGGAGCAGTCATGCCCGAGGCCGTCATCGTCGCCACCGCACGCTCACCGATCGGTCGCGCGTTCAAAGGATCGCTGGTCGACTTCCGGCCCGACGACCTCGCCACGACGATCGTGCAGGCAGCGCTGGACAAGGTGCCCGCGCTCGACCCGCACACCATCGACGACCTGATCGTCGGCTGCGGGCTGCCCGGCGGCGAGCAGGGCTTCAACATCGGTCGCGTGATCGCGGTGAAGCTCGGCCTGGACGACGTGCCGGGTACGACGATCACCCGCTACTGCTCGTCGAGCCTGCAGTCCACGCGCATGGCCTTCCACGCGATCAAGGCGGGTGAGGGCGACGTGTTCGTCAGCGCCGGCGTCGAGATGGTGAG
>DASZXM010000961.1:0-10672 GCA_035546415.1 Pseudonocardiaceae bacterium | reverse complement strand
GGTGTTCCCCCCACCGCGACGCCGGCGAATATCAACTCCGGTCGAAGTCCTGCGCCGCCAGGGCCCGCACGAGTCCGGCGCGGCCCTCGGACACCAGCCGGCGCAGTGCGGGCGGACGCTCCTCGGCGAGCCACGCGTTCGCGGCGTCCACCGTGGCCTGGGCGACCGACCACGCCGGGAACAGTCCCAGCACGGTCGGCTGCGCACGCTCGCTGGACCGCCGCTCCCACACGCCTGCCACGTCCGCGAAGTACCGGTCGACGTACTGCCGCAGCAACGCTTTCTGGGACGGATGGGAGAAACCGGCGATGATCGCGTCGCTCACCGCGTTGGGCAGGTCGTCGTCGAACACGGCCCGCTGCCACGCCTCGGCCTTGGCCTCCTCGGTCGGCCGCAGCGCGCGCGCCCACTCGGCCTGCCGGTTGCCGGCCGCCGTGGCGTCCCGCTGCCGCTCGGCGTCGATGTCCTCCAGGGATGCCTTGCCGTGCGCGGCGAGCGCCTTGAGCAGCCGCCACCGCAGGTCGGTGTCCACGGTCAGGCCGGGCAGCGGCGCCGAGCCGTCCAGCCAGCCCCGCACCAGCTCCAGGAGGCGGTTGTCCAGCACACTGGCGGCCAACGCGTTCACGTACGCCAACTGGTGGTCCGAACCCGGCTCGGCCGCCTGGGCCAGCTCCAGCATGCGGCCGCTGAACTCCTGCCACCCCTGCGGCGCCCACGCACCGTCCGCATAGGAAGCCAGCGCCGTCTGCGCCTGCAACAGCAACCGTTGCACGACGCCGACCTCGGACTCGGCACCCACACCGCGCAGCACCAGGTGCACGAAGTCGCGCGCCTTCAGCTCCGCCTCGCGGGTCATCTCCCACGCGGCCGACCAGCACAGCGTCCTGGGCAGCGGTTCGGCGATGTCCGCGATGTGCTCCAGCAGCGTGGCCAGCGAGTCGTTGTCCAGCCGCATCGTGCAGTAGGTGAGGTCGTCGTCGTTGACCAGCACCAGCTTCCCGCGCGGCACCCCGACCAGTTCGGGCACCTCCGTGCGTTCGCCCGACACGTCCAGCTCCACCCGGTGCTGGCGGACCAGCTTGCCGGCGTCGTCGACGTCGTACACGCCGATCGCCAGCCGGTGCGTGCGCAGCTCACCGGCACCGGGCCGGGCAGGCCCCTGCAGCACGGCGAACTCGGTGAACGTCCCGTCGTCGCCGACGGCGAACCGCGGCCGGATCAGGTTCAGCCCGGTGGTCTGCAGCCACTGCGAGCCCCAACCGGACAGGTCGCGCCCGGACGCCTCCTCCAGGGCGGTCAGCAGGTCGGCCAGGGTCGCGTTGCTCCACGCGTGCTTGGCGAAGTAGACCCGGAGCCCGGCGAGGAAGTTCTCCAGGCCGACATAGGCGACCAACTGCTTGAGCACGCTGGCGCCCTTGGCGTACGTGATGCCGTCGAAGTTCACCTCGACGGCCTCCAGGTCCGGGATGTCCGCGGCGACCGGGTGCGTCGAGGGCAACTGGTCCTGCCGGTACGCCCAGGACTTCTCGATGTTCGCGAACGTCGTCCACGCGTGCTCGTACTCGGTGGCCTCGGCCTGCGCGAGCATGCTGGCGAACGTGGCGAACGACTCGTTCAGCCACAAATCGTCCCACCAGCGCATGGTCACCAGGTCGCCGAACCACATGTGCGCCATCTCGTGCAGCACGGTCTCGCAGCGCCGCTCGTAGAGGTAGCGGGTGACGCGGCTGCGGAAGACGTAGTCCTCCAGGAACGTCACACAGCCCGCGTTCTCCATCGCGCCCGCGTTGAACTCGGGTACGAAGCACTGGTCGTACTTGCCGAACGGGTAGGGCACCCCGAACGCCTTGTGGTAGTAGCCGAAACCCTGCTTGGTCTCGGTGAACAACCGGTCGGCGTCCATGTGGTCGGCCAGCGACGCCCGGCAGTACAGGCCGAGCGGGATCACGGTCCGGCCGTGCTCGTTCTCCTCGACGTACTCGTCGCGCCACTCGGCGTAGGGGCCTGCGACGAGCGCCACGAGGTACGTGGACAGCACGTCGGTGGTGGCGAACGTGGACCGCACGGCGCCACTCGGGTCGTCCTCGCTGGTCGCGACGGCGGTGTTGGAGATCACCTTCCAGTCCGCGGGGGCCAGCACGGTCAGCGCGTAGGTCGCCTTCAGGTCGGGCTGGTCGAAACACGCGAACATCCGCTTGGCGTCGGCGGTCTCGAACTGTGAGTACAGGTACACGCCGCTGTCCACCGGGTCCTCGAACCGGTGCAGGCCCTCGCCGGTGTTCATGTAGCGGCAGTAGGCGTCGACGACCAGCTCGTTCTCCTCGGCGAGGCCGGGCAGTTCGATGCCCTTGTCCTCCCGGTAGTGCGTCAGGTCCAGGTCGGCACCGTTGAGCACCGCGCGTTCCGCGCGTTCGGCGACCAGATCGATCCAGCTGGTCGCGCCGACGTCCCGGCTGCGGAACCGCACGGTCGTCGTCGAGCGGAAGACTTTCTCACCCGGCCCGCCGCTGCCGTCGGTGAGGTCCAGCTCGATGGCGTAGGACAGCACCTCAAGCAGCTCAGCGCGTTGCTCTGCCTGCTCGCGGGTCAAGTTGGGAGCGGCCACGGTCACCTCGGGTCGGTCGTCTCGCTTGTTGGAATGGGACAACCGCATCCAATCACGTTCGGCCACCGGTTTGCCCGGTGACAGCTTCACCTGATCTTGCCGGTCGGGGAAGAAACCACGCCCCCGGGACGGTTGCACCGAAGGGTGTCGACGAGGGCACCGGGCTACTGACCAGTTCTGGAGTATGGAATGACCACTGCCGAACGCACTGACGGCAAGGCACGCGTCGACTTCTGGTTCGACCCGCTGTGTCCCTGGGCGTGGATCTCCTCCCGCTGGATCCTCGAGGTCCAGCAGGTCCGCGACATCGACCTGCACTTCCACGTGATGAGCCTCTCGGTGCTCAACGAGGGCCGTGAGGGCCTGCCCGAGCAGTACCAGGAGCTGCTCAGCCGGGGTTGGGGTCCCGTGCGGGTGGCCATCGCGGCCGCCAAGCACCACGGCGAGGACGTCCTGCCCGGCCTCTACACGGCGATGGGCACCCGCATCCACAACAAGGGCAACAAGGACTTGGACGCGGTGATCGCCGAGTCACTCGCCGAGGTCGGCCTGCCGGCCGAACTGGCGGCGGCCGCCACGTCCACCGAGTACGACGAGGAGCTGCGGGCCAGCCACCACGCCGGCATGGACCCGGTCGGCATGGACGTCGGCACGCCGACCATCCACGTCAACGACGTGGCCTTCTTCGGCCCGGTGCTGTCGAAGATCCCGCGCGGCGAGGAGGCGGGCACGATGTTCGACGGCGCGGTCCTGCTGGCCAGCAACCCGCACTTCTTCGAACTCAAGCGCACCCGCACGGAGAACCCGAACTTCGACTAGCCGCCTGAGGCGCCGATACGTCGGCCTGTCGGCCCGCAGCCCGTCGGTCCGCCACCCCCGTCGGTCCGCCGCCGCGTCGGCCCACCGCCTGCGCGGCGGTCCGCCGCCGACGCGGCAAGGCCCCCGTCCGAACGGTGCGCGCCGTCCGGGCGGGGGCCTTGCGTCCGCTGGCCTACCGGTCGCTTCGCTCCTGGCCCTGACGCGCCGTCGGCGCGCCAGGACCGACCAGGATCAGTTGTTCATCCGTAGCTGGCTGCGTTCTTCCCGGGTCCCTTGCCATTCCTGCAGCTGTTCCTGGCGGAACGGCCGGAAAGGCGGGTTGGTCAGCGTCTCCGAGCGGCGCAGTTCGCGCTTCAGCTCGGCCGTCCAGTGCAGCATCCCGCGCGGGTCGTCCCGCCCGATGATGCCGATGAGCCGCCCGTTGCGGACGTAGCCGGTGATGCCGCGGTTGCCGGGCTTCTTGGCCAGTGGAATGGTGTCCTGCCCGAGCACCGGCATGCCGGCGGCCTGGATGTGCAGGCCGTGCTGCTCGGACCAGAAGCGGGGCAACGGCGTGAACGGCTTCGCCGACGACGGGCCGACGAGCAGCGCCTCGGCCGCCGCACGGCCCATGTCCACGGCGTGCATCCAGTGCTCGACGCGACGGGGGGTCGCCTCGAAGCGAAGGTTGGGCCACCGGGCCACGTCACCGGCGGCCACGATGTCGCTGGCGCCGACGACGTGCGTCGTGGGCCGGCAGAGGATGCCGTCCTCCAGGGTCAGGCCGGAGCCGCGCAGCCACTGCACGGCAGGCGTGCTGCCCACGGCGAGCACCACGGTGGTCGCGACGAGCTGCTTGCCGTTGTTCAGGTGCATGCTCACGCCCCACGGCTGGCTCAGCCAGTGCGTGACCTCGACCCCCGCCTCGACGCGCACACCGTTGGCGCGTTGCAGTTCGGTGAGGTCCTGGCCCATGTCGTTGCCGACGACCTTGCCCATCAGCACCTTCGAGCGGGACAGGATGGTGACGTCGTTGCCCATCTCCCGCGCCGTCGACGCGACCTCGCACGCGGTGAAGCCACCGCCGATGACGACGACCTTGCCGTTGCCGTTGCGGATGCTGCGCTGCACCGCGAGTGCGTCACCGATGGTGCGCAGCACGTGCACGCGTGCGTCGTGCCGGGGAGCGCCGGGCAGGTGTTTGGCCTGCACACCGGTCGCGATCACCAGGCCGTCGTAGCGCATCTCCTCGTCGCCGGCCATCTCGATGACGTGCCGTCTGGGGTCGAGTTTCATCACGTAGGTGCCGCGGCGCCAGAACGCGTCCAGCGGCACATAGCTGCGAAGCGCCAAGTCCTTGGGGTGAAGCTCGCCGGTGAGCATCTGCTTGGACAGGGCCGGCCGGTGATATGGGCGGCGCCGTTCAGCGCCGATGATCACCAGCTCTCCGGAGAATCCCAACTCGCGCAGGCGCTCGGCGGCCCGGAGACCGGCCAGTCCGGCGCCGACCACCACGATGCGTTCGCGTTCCGCGGTGGGCTTGTTGGTCAGGGTCAGCTTGCTCTTGTTCACCGAGCTCGTCTCTCCACAGTGATGGCCTGCATGGGGCAGTAGCGCGCGGCGGCGAGAACGTTGTCGTTCTCACTCACCGGCGGCCGTGAATCGAAGCGCAACCGGCCGTCGTGGGCCAAGAGGAACACACCGTCGGCCTCGGCCTGGCAGATGCCGTACCTGTGACAACGGTTGTTGTTGACCGTTACCCGAAGTTCGGGCGCACGGGTGGTTCTGCGTATCTTCACGCGTCCTCCTTCACGAGCCCGACATCGTCGAGCACCCTGGACGGGACAAAGCGAAGTACCGCGAGCACAGCGGTGGGCACGAACAAGGTGATGCCGGCCAGCCAGTCGACCTCCAGGTGGCCGTTGGCGATCGCGCCGAACAGCGAGTGAATCACCAGGAGCGCCACCGCGGGATAGGCCAGCCTGTGCAGGAAGAGCCACCTTCGGTACTTGAGGAACCGCTGGAACGCCACGGACACCACGATGGCGATCATCACCTCGAGGCCGATGATGCCGCTCGCGTGCCGCAACAGACCGTCCGCCATGGGAACGCTCAGGTCGACCGGACTGAAGATCTCGTTCGAGTCGCTCAGGTACAGGAACGAGAACACGTGGAGCAGGCCGAACGCCAACGTCAGCGTCGCCATGAACATGTGGCTGTCGCGAGTGGCCGACCTGCCGGTGAGGCGGTGTACCCAGCCCGTGCTGACCAGCACGCCCCACGACAGTGTGAGGCACATGAGCGCGTAGGCCAGCCGAGCGGAGAGTGCGGCGATCTGGCGGACACCTGCATCGTGCGGCGAGTGCATGGCTGCCTGCACGAAGGGATGCAGCATTGGACAAACTCCGGTTTCCGTGTGGGCCCCGACACCCGGATCATGGACATCGAACAGAAGTCGCGTCTTCGTTCCTGTTCGATAACAGTTTGTCGACGCTTCCGCGTCGCACTATCACCCATTCGGATGAATATCGTGCGTGTGGGTGGGTTATTTGCCTACGTCTGGCCGAGTTGCCTGGGTCCGTCGGATGGCCGTATCCAGCACGTTCTCCGCGTACGGCGAACGGGCCAATGCGTCCCGCCGACCGCACCTACCAGCGACCACATCCGCGCTCAGCTTCCCGAGCAAGTCGATCTCCGCGCGCTGCTGTGTGACATATGCCACATCGACTGGGTTGCCGTGCCCGGGCACGACGACCGTCGGCACCAGCCCCAGAATCCCGTCCAGGGCAGTCGGCCAGGACTGCGGGTAGGCGTCCTCGAACGCCGGTGGTGCACCCTGTTCCACCAGGTCACCGGCATACACGACACCCGCGTCCGGCACGTGCGCGACGAGGTCGTTGTCGCTGTGCGCCGGCCCGAAGTACGCGAGCACCACCCGCCGGCCGCCGACCGACAGCTCCGCCCGGTCGGTCACGAGGCGGTCCGGCAGCACCGGCTCGACCCGCTCCACGTGCTCGGCATCGGCGGTCCGGCCCTGCTCCCGGTACATCGCGGCCACGTTCGCCCGCTGCCGGTGGCCGTTCCTGGCCAGGTCGGCACGGCAGTTCTCGTGTGCCCACACGGCGCTGGGCAGCAGCGATGCCGTGCCGAAGCTGTGATCCCAGTGCGCGTGCGTGATCACCACGGTCCACGGCAGTGGCGTCACCCGGCGCACGGCGGCCGCCAGTTCGGCGCCCTGCACGAGGTCACCACGCGCGTCCACCACCAGACACCCTCCGTCACCGAGGACTAGGCCGATCGACAAATCCAGCTCGGCATACCGCCGTACCAGTACGCCGTCGCCGACCTCGACCCACCGTGCCGTCATGACAGCCGCTTCCCGATCACAGCGACCACACTGTCAAAAAGCGGCGACCCCGGCCCACGGGACAGCAGATCGGCCAGCGCGAACAGGTCCAACGCCTCGGCGATGGCCCGCCAGCCCTCCGGCAGTTCGCCGCCCGCGTCGCGGAACCCGTCGACGAAACCGGTGACATAGGCGGGCGGGTAGTCGTCGGCGAACCGCAGCATGTTCCCGACGTCGGCCAGCGGCGGCCCGCTGAACGCGAACTCCCAGTCCAGCACGGCCCGCACGGTCCACGCGCCGCCGTCCCGCCCCACGATGAGGTTCTTCGGGTTGTAGTCGGAATGCACCAGCCGGCGCCACTTCGGCAACCCGGCCAGCGTCCGCTCGGCCCGCTCGGCCAGGTCGCGCAGTTCCGTCCAATCCGTCCGCTCCGCGACGAAGCCGGCGAGCCCATCGGTCACGTCGACAGGCGTCGGCACCAGGTCCGGTCCGTCGAAGAACCCCTGCGTGTCGAACTCGACGGTGCCGATCGCGGCCAACGTCCGGCCGACGGCCCGCCCGAGACCGCCCGGATCGTCGTCCAGCACGGTGCTCGCCAACGGCCCCGGCACGAACTCCAACAGCAGCCCGACCGGCCCCTCGGCGACCACTCCGGCCACCGGCACCGTGTCCGCGACCCGACGGGTCAGCGCGGCTTCAACGGCCGACGTGCGCCCGGCGGACCGCAGCACGTACCGGTCACCGGTCGCGGTCACCAGCAGCAGGTTCTCGTTCCGGAACCCACCGGACAGCCGCTCGACGTGCGTGATCCGGGCGCCCGGCAGCACGCGGGCCAGCCACTCGCGGGCGTCCGGGTCAAGAGACATCGGTCAGCACGCCGTCCACCAGCACCGGTGCTGCCGTGCTCACGTCCAGTTCGGAGGCCAACTCCACGTCCGCGGCGTGGTCCCACGCGGTCAGCTCACGACCCGACGTGCACTCGGCCAGGGTCGCGGTCAGGTCGTCGGTCGCCAGCACGGCACGGGACGCGGTCAGCGCCTCCGGTGACGCCACCCCGCCGCCGAGCACGAGCAGCGCGGCCACGATCGCACCGGCGCCCAACTGGTCCTCGATGCACGGCCGCAGCGGTCGCCCGTCCACGTTCCACCGCTCACCGGCCGGGACCACGCCGATCGGCCGGCCACCGGCGGCCGCCAGCGCCTGCCCGGCCACCGACCGCGCGTTGCGCAGGCACCCGGCCAACACGCGCGCGCCCGCCGACGCGGCCTTCGTGGCCAACGTCGCACCGTTGGGCGACGACAGCGCCAGCAGCGTGCCGGCCGGAATGTCCAGCAGCGACGCCGGCCGCAACGACCACGACTTCTCCCCGCCGAGCACGGCCCCGGCGGCCTTCGCCGCTGCCGCCGCTCGCGCGTCCCGCCAGGGCAGCGGCAGGATGCGCGCACCCCTGGCCACGGCGACGTCCACGGCGGTACTGAACGACATCACGTCGACGATCACCAGCGCCCCGCAGTGCTCGGCGAGGGTGGCAACGCCCTCCGCACCCCACTCCAGCCTGATGTCGTACCCGTCCTGGTAATACACGGCGTCGGTCACGGCAGTCAGCCTGCCAGTCCGCGGCCCGCCGGTCGTGGCAGACTGCCGACGTGCGCGTTTACATCGGTTCCGATCACGCCGGTTTCGAACTGAAGGCCCATCTCGTGCAACATCTGACGGCCGCCGGGTACGACGTCGTCGACGTCGGCGCGCCCGCGTACGACGCCGACGACGACTACCCGCCGTACTGCGTCGAAGCGGCCCGGCGCACCATCGCCGACGAGGGCAGCCTCGGCGTCGTCATCGGCGGTTCCGGCAACGGCGAGCAGATCGCCGCGAACAAGGTTCCCGGCTGCCGCGCAGCGCTGGCGTGGAACACCGAAACAGCCCGGTTGGCGCGGGAGCACAACGACGCGCAGGTCGTCGCGGTCGGCGCCCGCATGCACCCGGTCGACCAGGCGACCGAGATCGTCACCACATTTCTCGCGACGGCGTTCTCGCAGGGCGAACGGCACAAGCGGCGCATCGCGATGCTCGCCGAGTACGAGAGCACCGGTGAGCCGCCCGCCCTGCCGGCGCACTGATGCCCGAAGGTCACACGCTGCACCGGCTGGCGCGCCTGCACCAGCGCCGGTACGGCGGTTCACCGGTGGCCGTGTCCAGCCCGCAGGGCAGGTTCGCGGCCGGAGCGTCCCTGGTGGACGGCAAGGTCCTGGAGCGGGCCGACGCGCACGGGAAACATCTGCTGCACGTGTACGGCCCGGACCTGACGGTGCACGTGCACCTGGGCCTGTACGGCTCGTTCGACGAAGCCCGTGTGCCGGCGCTGGCACCGGTCGGCCAGGTCCGCATGCGCCTGATCGGCCCGACGTACTGGACGGACCTGCGCGGTCCCAACACGTGCGAGGTCCTCACCGACGACGAGGTCGTCGCGCTGCACGCCCGCCTGGGTGCCGACCCGCTGCGCAAGGACGCCGACCCGGACGCGGCGTTCGCCCGGATCTCCCGGTCCCGCACGGCCGTCTCGCTGCTGCTGATGGACCAGAAGATCATCGCCGGCGTCGGCAACGTGTACCGCGCGGAGGTCCTGTTCCGGCACAACGTCAACCCGCGGACGGAGGGCCGCAACGTCGACGCGGAGCTGTGGCGTTCGATGTGGGACGACCTGGTCACCCTGATGCGCTACGGCGTGCGCACCGGCCGCATCGACACGGTCCGCCCGGAGCACTCGCCGGAGGCGATGGGCAGGCCGCCCAGGCAGGACCGGCACGGGGGAGAGGTGTACGTGTACCGGCGTGCCGGCATGCCGTGCCTGGTGTGCGGAACCCCCGTCGCCACAACGGAACTGGCCGGCCGCAACCTGTACTGGTGCCCGGTCTGCCAGCCGTGACCCCGGCCGAAGCCCGCTGCCGGTTCGCCGTCGCCCGGGTCGCCCGCCTGGCAACGGTGTCGGCAGACGGCCCGCACCTGGTCCCGGTGGTGTTCGCGGTCGAGGGCGACACGATCACGATGGCCATCGACCACAAACCGAAGGCGCGCCGCGAAGTCCGGCGCCTGGCCAACATCAGGGCCAACCCGGCGGTGTCCCTGCTGGTCGACCACTACGCGGACGACTGGTCGACCCTGTGGTGGGTGCGGGCCGACGGCCGGGCGGTCGTCGTACCGGACGCGCCGATCGACGCGCTGGTCGCGAAGTACCCGCAGTACCAGGAGATCCGCCCCGAGGGCCCGATGATCGTGGTGACGGTCACCCGCTGGACGGGCTGGTCGGCCTAGTCCTCCCACACGGGCACACTGGGCAGCCCGCGAGCGGCACGGGCGGCGTCGACGAGTTCCTGGATCAGGCCGGTCTTGGCGCGCGTGTAGGCCTCGCCGGTGACGCCGCCACGGGCGAGTTCCAGTTTGTGAGCGCCGTAGCGGTCGCGGTCGTCGGGGTGGGCGAGCAGCCAGTCCCGCAGCAGCCGTTCGTTCATCAGTTCCCACCGGTCCACCGGCACGACGTGCAGGTGCTGCGCGCGGACGCCGTCCTCGTCCCGCGTGAGCATGAGCCGCCCCGGCATCCCGGACTCGAACAGCTCATAACCGAGCGGTCGCACGGCCTCGGCCAACTGGCGGCCGTGGTCGAGCGATGCGACGCACACGGCGATGTCGATGACGGGTTTCGCGGCCAACCCGGGAACGGACGTGCTGCCGAAATGCTCGATGGCGACGACCCACCCGCGGTCCACGGCGAGAATGGCGTCCCGCTGTGCGATGTACGCGGCCGGCCAGGCCGGGTCGTAGTCGACGACGATCACGAGACAACCATACGGTGCGGCACTGTCGATATTCGGTCGCGCGAGCGCCTACCCGCGGAGCCACCGCTCAACGACAACGAAATCGGCCTC
>DASZXM010000960.1:0-4938 GCA_035546415.1 Pseudonocardiaceae bacterium | reverse complement strand
GGTGCGCCGGCCAGCGTGGCGGTGATCGGCGGGTCGCACTCGTGGCCGCCGAGCCGGCGCAGCAGCGGGTGCAGCAGCGTCAACGCCGCCACCAGTGCCGCGTAGGGATTTCCGGGTAACCCGACGAGGAACCCACCATCGGGTAGGGCAGCCAGCAGTTGCGGGTGGCCGGGCCGGCACGCGACGCCGTCCACCGCCACGTCCGCGCCCAGGTCGCCCAGCACGTCCCGCAGGTGATCGGCCGCACCGACCGACGTCGCACCGCACACCACGACCACGTCCGCGCCGTGCAGCGCCGTGCTCAGCGCGCGCCGGTCGTCGCCCAGGTGGTCGGTGCGGGCGATGCGGCCGCCCGCGGCCGACACCAGCGTGGGCAGCATCGGACCGATGGCGTCCCGCACCCGGCCCGGTCGCGGTGCGCCGTGGAACAGCAGCTCATCGCCGGTGACCACGACCCGGACCGCCGGGCGGCGGTACACCCGCAACCGGTCGACCCCGAGGCCGGCGGCCAGTCCGAGCACGGGCCCGGTCACGGTCGTGCCCGCGTCGAGCAACACCTGGCCGCCCGCGAAGTCCTCACCGACGCGGCGGATGTGCGGCCGGTCCAGCCTCGGCCCGGTGACCATGCCGTCCGTCCGTTCGGCCCGCTCGTACGGCAGTACGGCATCCGCACCGGCCGGCACGGCGGCCCCCGTGCCGATCTCCACCGCCTGCCCGGGTCGCAACGACATGGCGGCCACGCCACCGGCCAGCACTCGCCCGACCAACCGCCACGGTCCAAAGCCGGCCACGGCGTACCCGTCCATGGCCGCGATGTCGCACAACGGCTGCGGTATCGGTGCCGTCAGGGGCTCGGCGAGCACGGCGCGCAGTGCGGCTCCCAGCGGACGTACCACCGGGTCCAGCGGCTTGGCCAGTGCGTACGCGAGCATCCGGGCCTGAGCCCACGGCATGCGCATCTGGACCTCCGGCTGGCGGTAGACACCCTGACAGGCAAAGTGTATACAGAGTACGACATACAACATCCACCAATCTGGTGATGACGATGATCGAATCAGCGCAATGCCGCGCGAGCGACGAGATTCACGACCTCTACGGCCGCCGTTACCGGATCGGCACCAGTGACCGCGCACTGCTGGGCCACTCCCGCACCTGGGTGCTCACCGCCGCGTGGCTGGCCATGGCCGCCGTGAGCGCCAACCAGTACGCCTACGGCGCTCTCGCGCCCCGGATGGCCGCGCTCAACGGCTGGGGATCGACGCAGGTGCTGTGGGGCTTCGCGCTCTGGGGCGCGTGCCATGCCGCGGCCGCGGGCGGTTACGTCCTGCTCCGCGGTCGCGCCCGGTTCGCGCCACGACAGCTCATCGCCATGGGCGCCATCCTCTGCGCGTCCGGGCTGGCGATGCTGGGCAACATCGGCGGCCCGGCCCTCGCGCTGGTCGGCTACGGCGTCCTCAACGGCGTCGGCACCGGGCTGGTGTATCGGGGTTGCCTGATCACCGTCGCGGGCTGGTACCCGGACCGGCCGGTGTGCGTCGCGGCCGTGAGCGCCGCGTTCGGCTACGGCGCGATTCCGTTGGTGCTGCTGGCGAGCGCGGTGCCGGACCTGCCGGTGGCCGTCGACCAGACGGCGTTCGTGTCGCTCGCCGTGGTGCTGGCGTGCGCCGCGCTGCTGGCGGAGGCGCCGGCCCACTGGTGGCCCACGCATCTGGACCCGCACCGGTGGGCCGTGGACCGGAGGCTCAACCCGGCGCTGCGGCACGAGCGGCCGGCCGTCCGACAGCACTCCACCGCTGAGGTCCTGCGCGCACCGGTCACCGCGGTGATGTGCGCCGTGGCGGTGTGCGTGTCCTCGGTCGCCCTGTTCGACACGGCCTGCCTGGTGCTGTTCGGCCGCGCCGCCGGGTGGCCGCCGCTGGTCGCGGCCGCCGGTCTCGCGGTGTTCGCCGCCGGCAGCGGTGCCGTCCGTCCGGTGGCGGTGCTGGTCGCCGGCCGGATCGGCCGGCACCGGGTCGTCCGGCTCGCGCTCGGTGCCGGCGCCGTGGCGCAGGTGGCGCTGCTGGGTGGCCACCGGTCGGTCGTGGTGCTCCTCGTGGCCGCGTTCGTCGCCGGTGCCGCGATCGGCGTGTGGTACGCGTTGTTCCCCGGCCTGGTGCGCAGCAGTTACGGCGAGCGGCCCGGGCTGCCCAACCTGTGGCTGCTGTATCCGGCCAAGGCGGTCGGTGCGGTCCTGGGCGTCGGCGGCGGTGCGGCGCTGGTGGCCGGCGGCGCAGGCTACCCGCTGGCCATCGGGCTGTCGGCACTGCTGCTACTGACCGGCGCCGGCCTGATCCGGCTGCTGCGCCAACCGGGCCGGCCCCGCACCCTGCCAACGGTCACCGTCCCCGCACCGCGGAGCGCCACATGGGCCGGGTGACCAGCAGATACCGCGTGGTGCGCCTGGCCGCCGGCACGTCCACCACGCGACCGGACACGCTGGCCACCGAGGAGCCGCTGGAGATCCGCGTCGCCGGGCAGCCGTTGGCGATCACCATGCGCACCCCAGGCAACGACTTCGACCTGGCGCGCGGCTTCCTGGTCAGCGAGGGCGTCGTCACCGCGGCGGCGGACATCCTGGCCGTGCGGTACTGCGCCGGAGCCACCGCCGAGGGCGGCAACACCTACAACATCGTGGACGTCGTGCTCGCCGCGCACGTGCCATCAGTGGACCCCTCGGTGCGGCGGAACTTCTACACGACGTCGTCCTGCGGCCTGTGCGGCAAGGCCAGTCTGGACGCGGTGCGCGCGACCAGCCGCTGGCCGGTCGCCGACGACCCGCTGCGGCTGCCGCCGACCGTGATCACCGCGCTGCCCGACACGCTGCGCGCGGCGCAGCGGGTCTTCGACCGGACCGGCGGGCTGCACGCGGCCGGCCTGTTCGGGTCGGCGGGCGACCTGCTGTGCGTGCGGGAGGACGTCGGCCGGCACAACGCCGTGGACAAGGTCGTCGGCTGGGCCCTCGGGGAGGGCAGGCTGCCGCTGGCCGGGACCGCGCTGATGGTCAGCGGCCGGGCGTCGTTCGAACTGGTGCAGAAGGCTGTGCTGGCCGGAATTCCGTTGCTGGCGGCCGTGTCCGCGCCGTCGTCGCTCGCCGTCGACCTGGCCAGGGAGGCGGGGCTGACGCTGGTCGGCTTCGTCCGCGGCTCGTCCATGAACGTGTATTCGGCGGGGGAGCGACTGGCCGTGCGGAAGACCGGTTGAAGGTCTGGACATCGACGCCCTCCTGGCGTAGACCAGACAACATACAGTATGCAATCTACAGACGACCGAGACCGGTCACTAAGGAGTTGACCAAGCAATGGCGCGGACAGCGATGGACACCGCGGCAGCGGCGTCAACGGTCAACGGATCCGAACCGCAGGCGGACACGATCTCCGGCGGGCACCTGGTGGCCAAGGCGCTGCGCGCCGAGGGCATCGACACGATCTTCACCCTGTGCGGCGGCCACATCATCGACATCTACGACGGCTGCGTCGACGAGGGCATCGAGGTGATCGACGTCCGTCACGAGCAGGTCGCGGCACACGCGGCCGACGGATACGCCCGGGTCACCGGCAAGCCCGGCTGCGCCGTCGTCACGGCCGGTCCGGGCACCACCGACGCCGTGACCGGTGTGGCCAACGCGCTGCGCGCGGAGAGCCCGATGCTGCTCATCGGCGGCCAGGGTGCGTTGTCCCAGCACAAGATGGGGTCTCTGCAGGATCTGCCGCACGTGGACATGATGGCGCCCATCACGAAGTTCGCCGCCTGGGGTACCGGCCACCGCCCGGATCGCCGACCTGGTGTCCATGGCGTTCCGGGAGTGCTACGCCGGAGCCCCCGGCCCGGCCTTCCTGGAGATCCCCAGGGACGTGCTCGACGCACGCGTGCCCGTCTCGGCCGCGCGGGTGCCCGCCGCGGGCCACTACCGGGCGTCCACCCGCGACCCCGGCGACCCCGACGCCGTGCAACGGCTGGCCGACCTGTTGGTGCACGCGGAGAAGCCGGCGATCCTGCTGGGCAGCCAGGTGTGGACCACCCGGGGCACGGATGCCGCCGTCGAGCTGGTGCGCACGCTCAATATCCCCGCCTACATGAACGGCGCCGGCCGGGGCACCCTGCCGCCCGGCGACCCGCACCACTTCCAGCTCTCCCGCCGGTACGCGTTCGACCACGCCGACGTGATCGTCATCGTCGGCACCCCGTTCGACTTCCGGCTCGGCTACGGCCGCCGGTTGCCGGCCACGGCCACGGTCGTGCAGATCGACCTGGACTACCGGACCGTCGGCCGGAACCGGGACATCGACCTGGGCATCGTCGGTGACGCCGGTTCCGTGCTGGCCGCGGTGACCCAGGCCGCGAGCGGCCGCGTCGACAACGGAGCAGCGCGTCGCGCGCCGTGGCTGGCCGAACTGCGGGCCGGCGAGCACGAGGCGCAGCAGCGGCGACTGCCCCAGCTGATGTCCGACGCCAGCCCCATCCACCCGTACCGGCTGGTGCACGAGATCAACGAGTTCCTCACCGACGACACGATCTACATCGGCGACGGCGGTGACATCGTGACGTTCTCCGGACAGGTCGTCCAGCCACACACTCCCGGCCACTGGATGGACCCGGGCGCCCTGGGCACGCTCGGCGTCGGCATCCCGTTCGTGCTCGCCGCCAAACACGCCATGCCGCACAAGGACGTGGTCGCGCTCTTCGGCGACGGCGCGTTCAGCCTCACCGGCTGGGACTTCGAGACCCTGGTGCGCTACGGCCTGCCGTTCGTCGGCGTCGTCGGCAACAACTCCTCGATGAACCAGATCCGCTACGGCCAGGCGCAGAAGTACGGCCGGGCCCGGGAACGTGTCGGCAACACGCTCGGCGACGTCCGCTACAGCGAGTTCGCCAGGATGCTCGGCGGCTACGGCGAGGAGG
>DASZXM010000959.1:0-3978 GCA_035546415.1 Pseudonocardiaceae bacterium | reverse complement strand
TCCTCGACGGGCGCGGGGTGCTGCCACGCCGGCGCGGCGGCAACCACATGGCCGCCGCTGCCAAGCGCGGTGTCCATAGTGGACATCGACGCGGCCGCTGCCGGCGCGGGCCGGTTGCCCAGCACGGACAGCAGGATCGCGCCGATCAGGACGCCCGCCAGGGCGTGCATCGGTCCGGCTGCCGAGAAGTCCGACAGGCGGCAGCATCGCTACTGAACCCGCCGCGTACGAGGTCCACCGTGCATCGCAGTAAGTCGATGGTGAAGGCGACCCAGATGGTGCAGGCGAGGAAGTCCAGCAGGAAGATGGTGGTCATCGGGCCGAGCAGTACCGCGTGGATCTCGGTCAGGGTCGGGACGTGGTCGGGCAGGGGCCAGCCGATGTACTGCCACAACGCCCACGCCAAGCCCGCCACCAGCGCGACCAGCACCGCGGTGGCGATCGGTCCTCGCAGGACCCCGCCCACGAATCGGAGGCCACCAGCCAACAACACCGCAAGCGCTGAAATGCGCTGGCTCTGTCGCCGCTGCCAATGAGCCCAGATCCAGCCCGCGTTGCTGATCTGGTGGAGCATGGCAGCGCGTAACAACCGGAAGAACGAGGGTGTTCCGCTTCGGACGCCGGCACCGGACTCGAAACGTCAGGGTGGCACGGTCTTGCCCCGGCGTGGGGTGGGTCGAGTTCGTTGGCGGTCGAGGTCAGGTGGCGCACGAGGTCCAGTTGCGCGGCCAGGGCGCCGAGAACCATTGCCGCCAGGTGCCCGGCGACGAGCGGGTCCAGGTCCGTCCAAATGGCGGCGGCAGCGAACCGGGTGGGCGCCACGTGCTCGGTCAACTCACCAGCGGCGCGCACCGTCAACGCGCCGGTACCCAGGTCAGGACGTATCGCAGTGATGGGCACCGCTGCCTCGGGCGGGTCCATCGTGCTCGTGTTCCCGTTCCCTTCACCGGTCCGACCCCTGGGACCATCCGATGCGAACGCACGGGTCACGAGACCGTAACAACTGCGGCGATCTTACTGCCGCCGGCAACTCGACCCGCGCCTCAACCCACGCTACGACCCTGCCGCCAGCTCGGCGCGGCAGCGACAACGCGGTAACCTGACCGCGGGATCAGGGCACGGCCAGCGCCCAGAACTCGCCTGGCAGCAGCCGACGCGACAAGTCGTCTACCACGCTGGTTGATCATGCCGATGCGCCACAAGATCCACGGAGACACGCTCTTCGCCCACCAACCATGTTGGCCGAGCCCTGCGATGGCATCGGTCATGTTCGTGGCTGCGGCGGTGGGCTCGACGACCTGGTAAAAAGCCTGGTAAAAAGCCAGTCATGTCGTCAATGCCGACCTCGGCCTCATCGGCCGAGCTGACGGGCCGATTGGTGCGGCGGGGTTTCGTCTTGGAGTACGTCACCCTGAGCTGGAACGTGATCGGCATCGTCGTGCTTGCGGCCACCGCGATCACCGCCCGCTCGGTCGCGCTGGCCGGGTTCGGGCTGGACTCGCTGATCGAGATCGGCGCTTCCACCGTGGTGATTTGGGAGTTGTCCGGCACCGGCGAGGTCCGGCGGTGTCGGGCGCTGCGGCTGATCGCGATCGCGTTCACCTTACTGGCCATCTATCTGCTCCTGCAGTCCACTCTCGTGCTCGTCACCGAATTCCACCCCGAGCACAGCCCAGTTGGGATCGCCTGGACCGCGATCACCGCTCTGGTCATGTTCGCCTTGGCCGCCGGTAAGGCTCGTACCGGCGCCGCGCTGGGCAACCCGGTGCTGTCCACCGAGGGCCGGGTCACCCTCGTCGATGGCATCCTTGCCGCCGCCGTGCTGGTCGGCCTCGTCCTCAACGCGACACTGGGTTGGTGGTGGGCCGACCCTGCCGCTGGCTATGTGCTGGTCTTCTATGCGGCCCGCGAAGTCCACGCCATCCTGACCGACCACGACTCCGACCAATCCTGATAGCGCTCGCCGCCGGAGGCAGGCGTCTGTAGACCATCACACGTCGTAGTAGAGGGCGAACTCGTACGGGTGCGGGCGCAGCCGCAGCGGGGCGATCTCGTTGGCCCACTTCAGGTCGATCCACGTCTCGATCACGTCCGGGGTGAACACGCCCCCTTCCAGCAGGAACTCGTGGTCGGCCGCCAGAGTGTCGAGCACCTCGTCCAGCGACGCGGGCACCTGCCGCACCGCGCGGGCCTCCTCCGGGGGCAGCTCGTAGAGGTCCTTGTCGACCGGCATCGGTGGTTCGATCTTGTTGCGGATGCCGTCGATGCCGGCCATCACCATGGCGGCGAACGCCAGGTACGGGTTGCCGGACGAGTCCGGGCAGCGAAACTCCAGCCGCTTCGCCTTCGGGTCCGACCCGGTGATCGGGATCCGCACGCAGGCCGACCGGTTGCGCTGCGAGTAGACCAGGCTGACCGGCGCCTCGAAGCCGGGGACCAGCCGGTGGTAGGAGTTGACGGTCGGGTTGGTGAACGCCAGCAGGCTGGGTGCGTGGTGCAGGATGCCACCGATGTAGTGCCGGCCCAGGTCACTGAAGCCGCCGTACCCCGATTCGTCGTAGAACAGCGGTGACCCGCCCTTCCACAGGGACTGGTGGGTGTGCATGCCCGAGCCGTTGTCCCCGAACAGCGGCTTGGGCATGAACGTCGCCGTCCGGCCCTCGGCCCACGCGGTGTTCTTCACGACGTACTTGAACAGCTGCAGATCGTCGGCCGCGTGCAGCAGGGTGTTGAACCGATAGTTGATCTCAGCCTGGCCGCCGGAACCGACCTCGTGGTGTGCCTTCTCCACCTGGATGCCGGCGTCCAGCAGGTGGTTGACCATCCGGTCGCGCAGGTCGGCGAAGTGGTCGGTCGGCGGGACCGGGAAGTATCCGCCCTTGTACTGGGTCTTGTAGCCGCGGTTGCCGCCGGGTTCGTCCGCGGCGGTGTTCCACCAGCCCTCCACCGAGTCGACCTCGTGGAAGGCACCGTTCTCGGTGGTGTCGAAGCGGACCGAGTCGAAGATGTAGAACTCGGCCTCCGGACCGAAGTACGCGGTGTCGGCGATCCCGGACTCGGCGATGTACTGCTCCGCCTTGCGAGCGATGGTGCGCGGGTCGCGGCTGTAGGGCTCGCGGGTGACCGGGTCGTGCACGAAGAAGTTCAGCAACAGGGTCTTCTCCGCCCGGAACGGGTCGAGCCGGGCGGTCGCGATGTCGGGCAGCAGCAGCATGTCCGACTCGTGGATGGCCTGGAACCCGCGCACCGACGACCCGTCGAACGCCACCCCGCCGGCGATGGCCTCGGCGTCCCAGGACACGGCGGGGACGGTGAAGTGCTGCATGATGCCGGGCAGGTCGCAGAACCGGACGTCGACGAACCGCACGTCCTCGTCGCGGATGAAGGCGAGGATCTCCTCGGTGCTGGTGAACACGGCGCGCTCCCTTCGGGTGGGCCGGACCAGTGGTCGGGTAGGTGTCCAGACTGCAACCGGGTGGCGACCGTGGCCAGCGCCCGAAGGGGTGGCCGCCGGCACCGCGACAGCCGGGCACCAACCCGGGCGGGCCGCGGGGCGGGCCACCGGATCGCCGGCCACCGAGGCCGCTCGAACCCTGCCGCACGCGGCTTGTCCATTCGCGACGCACCGGTCCGTCCACGATCGACCGTGCGTACGTATCGAGTTGGTCTCATCAGGCGATCCGATGCCGTCTTCCGGACGCGATTGGGGCAGGATTCCTTTCGTCCCAACAAGTCGTTGACCTACCCCGGAGTCCGGATGCCCACCCTTCTCACCAGTCGTGTGCTCAGACCAGCCGCTGTGGCGCTGGGCGCGACCCTGTTGACCGCCACGGCCGCCGTCGCGTCGCCGCCGAACTGGACGCCCCAGCCCGGCGACGACCGCGCCTCGGCCCACGCGGGTAACGTCACGACCTGCGCGACCGCCGGCCTGACGGGTACCACGGTCACCTGGCCGAATCTGGAAGACCCGACCAGCAA
>DASZXM010000958.1:0-8287 GCA_035546415.1 Pseudonocardiaceae bacterium | reverse complement strand
GAAGAAGTTCCTGGTCACGACGGCCGTGCTGGGCTACCGGCTGACCCTGGACGAGTGGGACGGCCCGCGGTCGATCGCCGAGGCGCTGGCGTTGCGGCTGCTGAAGGCGGCGGCGGCGAACCAGATCGAGCTGGCCGGCCTGTCCGACGAGGTGCCGTTGACCAGGATCTTCGAGGTGTTCGACGAGTACGCGTTCGACGGGCTGGACGTCGACTCGCTGTTCACCGAGTCGGACGGCTCCGCCGATGACGAGGACGATGTCGACGAGATGGTCCTGGTCGACTGGTTCCAGCCGCTGGACGTGGCCGACGAGGACGGCGCCGACGAGGATGCCGACGAGGACAGCGAGGCGCCCGTCGACGAGACGGTCCAGGCCTGAACGACTCGTACCGGCGCCCGGCGGATTTCCGTCGGGCGCCGTGTCATGCGCGGGCCAGCCTGGCCAGCCATTCGCGCAGCAGCGAGTGCTCGGCATCGCTGAACGGACCGCGCTCGGCGGCCAGCGCGGTGTGCAGGGCCACAGCCAGCGGGGCCGCGCCGGCGGGCAGGGTGGCCGGGTCGGTGGTGACCGCGCCGAGCACGGCGTCCCGGGTCCGTTCGGACAGCACGTCGGACCCGCCGCCGCCGATCAGGGTCAGGGTGACGCCGACCCGCGCCGCGTCGAACACGTCGGCGGCCTCGGCCACCGGCAGCCGCAGCCGTCCGGCGCGCGCGACCCGTTCCACCCGGTCCACCAGCACCCGGCGGGCCCCGTCGGCCGAGGGCGGCGGGCCCGCTCCCCGGCGCGGCCCGTACATCAGCGTGTAGAACGCCGGGTTGGCGATGCCGAACCCGACGTGCGTGTCCCAGCCCTGGCGCAGGTCGTCGACGGGATCGTCGGCCGCCCGGTTTTCGCGGTCGCGGGCCAGGTACTGCTCGAAGCCTTTCGCGACGACCGCGTCGAACAGGCCCTTCTTGTCGCCGAAGTGGTGGTACAGCGTCGGCGCGGCGACGCCGGCCGCGGCCAGGATCGCCCTGGTGGACGGCTCCTCGTCGGACGTCGTCAGCAGCCGTGCGGCGGCGTCGATCAGCTGTTCCCGTGTGTCGGCCACGACATCGACCATACTGGATCTCGACTAATTATGCAGCCGACCGTATAGTCAAAAGCCGATGAAGGGACGGGCTGACATGGCGGTGCCGAAGGGCTTCCACGTGCACACCGGCAAGGTCGGGATCGCGCACGACGACAGGGACGACTTCGCGGTGCTCGTGTCGGACCGACCGGCCGTGGTGAGCGGCATGTTCACCAAGTCGCGGTTCGCCGGCCCGAGCGTCGTGCTGTCCCGCGCGGCCTGCCGGGACTTCGCCGCCCGGGGCGTCGTCGTGCTGTCCCGCAACGCGAACGTCGCGACCGGCGAGGTCGGCCTGGCACAGGCGACCGAGGTGCGGGACACGGTCGCGGCGAAGCTGGGCGTACCGGCGGACGAGATGCTGATCGCGTCCACCGGCGTGATCGGCGTCGAGTACCCGATGGACAGCGTCCGCCCGGCACTCGCGGACCTGGCCTACCCGACCGGCAGCGACTTCGCGGCCGCCGCCACGGCGATCATGACGACCGACACACGGCCCAAGGTGATCAGCCTGCCGTGCGGCGACGCGACGCTCGTCGGCATCGCCAAGGGTGTCGGCATGATCGAGCCGAACATGGCCACGATGCTGACGTTCTTCTGCACCGACGCCGACATCGCCGCACCCGACCTGGACCGGATCTTCCGGGCCGTGGTGGAACGGACGTTCAACGCGGTGAGCGTCGACACCGACACGTCGACCAGCGACAGCGCGGCGATCTTCGCCAACGGCGCCGCCGGCCCGGTGGACCTGGCCGAGTTCGAGCGGGTGCTGTACGACGCGGCGTTGCACCTCGTGCGGGAGATCGCCAGTGACGGCGAGGGGGCCAGCAAGCTGATCGAGGTCCGGGTGACGGGCGCGCGCGACACGGCCCAGGCGAAGCTGGTCGGCAAGGCGATCGTGAACTCACCACTGGTCAAGACGGCCGTGCACGGCGGCGACCCGAACTGGGGTCGGGTGGCGATGGCGATCGGCAAGTGCGAGGACGAGCAGGACATCGACCAGGACAGGGTGCGCATCGGCTTCGCCGACTTCGAGGTGTACCCGAACCGCCCGGACGCGGACACGACGGCGAAGCTCGTCAAACACCTGGCGGGCGACGAGGTGCTGATCACGGCCGACCTGGGAATCGCGGACGGGGCGTTCACCGTCTACGGCTGCGACCTAACCAATGGCTATGTGCACATTAACTCTGCCTACACGACCTGACCAAGTCCACTGTAGACATCTCATTTGCGCACGTACCAGCGCCCGTCACCGGTACTGCCGATTCGCCGTTGACCGTTGACGGTGCCTTGACTCCCGCGAGTGGTCTAGTCCACTTTCGAAGGTACTACTTCATCGGCCTTCGGAGGAGTCATGCCGTCCCCGTTGCGCTCGCGCAGAGGACTCGCCGCACTGGCGGCGGCCACGCTCACGGCCGGTCTCGTCGTCACGTTCGCGGTCACCGCGAACCAGGCGCAGGCCGCGGACGCCAACCTCGTCACCAACGCCGGCTTCGAGACGAACGGCCTGACCGGCTGGACGTGTGACGCCGGCACGGCCACGGCGGTGTCGTCACCGGTGCACTCGGGCACGCACGCCCTGGCGGGGACACCGACGTCGTCGGACGACGCGCAGTGCACGCAGACGATCAGCGTGCAGCCGAACAGCGCGTACACCGTGTCGGCGTACGTGCAGGGCTCGTACGTGTACCTGGGCGCGACCGGCACCGGCGTGAACGCGAGCACGTGGACGCCATCGGCGGGCTCGTACACCCAACTGTCGACCACGTTCACCACGGGCGCGTCGACGACGAGCATCCAGGTCTTCGTCCACGGCTGGTACGCCCAACCGACGTTCTACGCCGACGACGTGAACCTGTCCGGCCCGGCCGGCAACGGCAACGGCGGCTCGACAACCACGACCACCACCACGACCACCACCACCACGACAACGACGGCTCCCCCACCGCCGAACGGCTCGTACACCCACCCCGTGTACCTGATGCCCCTGGACAACGACCCGCCGGCGATCGGCACGATCATGTCCAGTTCCGGGGAGAAGGAGTTCAACCTGGCGTTCGTGCTGGACTCGGGCGGCTGCACACCGGCGTGGGACGGCAGCAGCAGCGAAGCGGTGTCCAGCGACACGGCGGTGGCGGCGGACGTGAACGCGATCCGTGCGGCAGGCGGTGACGTGGCGGTGTCGTTCGGCGGCTACAACGGCACCGAACTGGGCACGACGTGCGGCAGCGCGAGCGCCCTGGCCAACGCCTACCAGCAGGTGATCACGAAGTACAACCTCAAGCGCGTCGACTTCGACTACGAGAACGGCGCCCTGGACAGCAACACGGCGATCCGGTTCGGCGCGATCAAGATCCTGGAACAGAACAACCCGAACCTGACCGTCTCGCTGACGATCCCGATGACCACGGTCGGCTTCCCGGGCAGCGGCACGGACGAGATCACCCAGGCCAAGAACATCGGCGCCCGGCTGGATGTCATCAACATCATGGACTTCGACACGGGTCTGACGAGCGGCACCGAGGTCGCCCAGACCGAGGCCATCGCGAACGACGCGATCGGCCAACTCCAGAGCATCTACGGCTGGTCGGCGGCAACGGCGTGGTCGCACCTGGGCTTCCAGATCATGAACGGCCACACGGACCAGCCCAGTGAACTGTTCACCCAGGACACGTTCAACCAGCTCCTGGCGTTCGCGAAGTCGAACCATCCCGCGTGGTTCTCGTTCTGGTCGGTGAACCGCGACTTCCCGTGCCCGAGCGGTGTCGTGGAACCGTGGGCGCCCGGCACGTGCAGCAACATCGCGCAGAACCCGTACGACTTCACCAAGATCATCGTCCAATACTGAGAGGTCGACGATGCGAGAGTTCCGAAAGCCCAGAATGGTGGCACTGGCCGCCGCACTGCTGGTCCCGCTGGGCATGGCGACGGTGCTGGCGGCGAACAGTTCGGCGGCGGCCGTCACGCCGATGGCCACCGGTTTCGGGGTGGCGCCGTACGTGGACATGACCAACAACCAGGAGCCGATGGTGAACTCGGCGATCAGCGGCGCGGGCCTCAAGGCGTTCACGGCGGCGTTCGTGATCTCCAGTGGCTGCACGCCGATCTGGGGTGACACCCTCCCGGTGACGAACGACCCGACGGTGTCGGGCGAGATCTCGTCGGCGGAGTCGGCGGGCGCCCAACTGATCGTGTCGTTCGGCGGCGCGGGTGGCGTCGAACTGGCCCAGGGTTGCACGAACCAGTCATCGCTCACGGCGGCGTACCAAACCGTCGTCGACACGCTGCACCCGTCCCGGATCGACTTCGACATCGAGGGTGCGTCGATAGCCGACCCGACGTCGATCAACCTGCGGTTCCACGCGATCGCGGCACTGGAGGCGGCCAACCCGGGTCTGGTCGTGTCGGTCACGATCCCGGTCCTGCCCACCGGCCCGGACAACAACGGCCAGACGTTCCTCCAGGACGCGAAGAACGACGGCGCCCGCATCGACCTGATCAACATCATGACGATGGACTACTACGGGTCCTGGGACAGCAACCCGGAGATGGGCAACTACGCGGTCCAGGCGGCGCAGGCGACCCTGAACTTCGCCAAGACGATCTGGCCGTCGGACACGTACGCCAACATCGGCATCACGCCCATGATCGGCCAGAACGACGACCCGGCGGAGGTCTTCACCGAGAACGACGCCCACACGGTGGTCAACTTCGCCAACGCCAATGGAGTCGGCCGCCTGGCGTTCTGGTCGGTGGACCGCGACCAACCGTGCGGCGGCGGAGTGAGCGGCCTCCCGTCCTGCACGGAGATCAGCCAGTCCAAACTGGACTTCACCAGGATCTTCACCAGCTACGACGGCAACGGCGGCGGTGGTGGTGGCGGCACGACGACCACGACAACCACCACGACCACGACCACGGGCGGCGGTGGTGGCGGCACCGGCGGCGGCCTGATCAGCAACGCCGGCTTCGAGAGTGGCTCGCTGTCGCCGTGGACGTGCGACGCCGGCACGGGCACGGTCGTGTCGTCCCCGGTCCACGCGGGCTCCCACGCGCTGGCAGCGGCGGCCACCAACTCGGACGACGCCCAGTGCGGCCAATCGGTCAAGGTCCAGGCGAACCACACGTACACGCTGTCGGCCTACGTCGAAGGCAACTACGTGTATCTGGGGGTCTCGGGTACGGGCGGCACGGACACGTCGACGTGGACCCCGAACGCCTCGAACTGGACCCAGCTGAAGACCACCTTCACCACGGGAGCGTCGACGACGACGGTCACGATCTACGTACACGGCTGGTACGCCCAGGGCACGGTCGACGCGGACGACTTCACCCTCGCCTGACCGCACGACAGGTGCCCGGCTCGCCTGCACGAGCCGGGCATCTCCCTGTCCACCGCACGGTTCCGCAAAAGTGGTCCAGTCCAATCACACAACGTTACCGAACCGTGATTGTTGTCGGCCGCAACATATGCCACGTTCGTGTGGCGTGACCGATCCAGCACGGCCACGACCGGTCACGCACCGTGCAGGACCATGTCGCTTCAGTGAGGAGGCGTCTGTGTTACCTCACCATTGGCTCGGAATCGCCGGAATCGTCGGACTCACCGTCGTCGGCCTGGCAGCGCCGGACGCGGCGGCCGCACCGGACACCACAGCCGCACCTGCGGCGGACGCGGCCTGCCCCTGGGTCGACTCGACGGCCCCGGTCCCGCAGCGCGTGTCCCAGCTGCTCGCCCAGATGACCACCGCGCAGAAGATCACGCTCGTGCACGGCGCGGGCGGCAGCTACGTCGGCAACACACCCGCGATCCCCGCTCTCTGCATCCCCGCCGTCGGCCTGGAGGACGGTCCGGCGGGCGTCGCCGACGGCATGAGCGGCGTCACCCAGCTGCCGGCGCCCGTCGCGGCGGCCGCGACCTGGGACACCGCCGCCGAACAGCAGTACGGCGCGGTGATCGGCAGCGAGGAGGGCGGCAAGGGCGTCGCCGTCGACCTCGGGCCGACCGTCAACATCGTGCGCGACCCGCGCTGGGGCCGGGCGTTCGAGTCGGTGTCCGAGGACCCGTACCTGGCCGGGCAGCTCGGCGCCGCCGAGATCCGCGGCGTGCAGGGCACCGGCGTCATGGCACAGGTCAAGCACCTGGGCGTCTACAACCAGGAGACGAACCGGAACACGCCCAGCGACAACGCGATCATCGACGCGCGCACGTTGCAGGAGATCTACCTGCCACAGTTCCAGGCCAGTGTGCAGCAGGGCGCCGCGTCGTCCGTGATGTGCTCCTACAGCACCGTGAACGGCACGTACGCGTGCCAGAACCCGACGCTGCTCAACGACGCGCTGGACACCCAGTTCGGCTTCCCCGGCTTCGTCACGTCCGACTGGGGCGCAACGCACTCCACGGTCGCGTCCGCCAACGCCGGGCTGGACCAGGAGATGCCGGACAGCACGTACTTCGGCGCCGCGCTGCAGACGGCCGTCACGGCCGGACAGGTGTCCCAGGCGACGCTGAACTCGATGGTGAGCCGCATCCTCACCGAGATGTTCGCGTTCGGCCTGTTCGACAACGCCCCGCACGGCTCCCCCGGCGCCACCGTGACCAACTCGGCCCACGTCGCCACCGCCCGCGCCATCGCCGAGGAGGGCACGGTCCTCCTGCGCAACAGCGGGAACGTGCTGCCGTTCGGCAGCTCCGTGCACTCGATCGCGGTGATCGGCGCCGACGCGAGCACGTCCCCGCAAACCGCGGGCGGCGGCAGCGCGGCCGTGTCGTCGTCCGGCACGGTCACGCCGTTGCAGGGCATCACCAACCGGGCAGGCTCGGGTGTCTCGGTGCGGTACGACAACGGCAGCAGCACGTCGAGCGCTGCGTCGCTGGCCGCCGGTTCGTCGGTGGCCGTGGTGTTCGCCAGCTACAACGAGTCCGAGGGCAGCGACCTGTCCGGCATCGACCTGCCGCGCAACCAGAACGCGCTGATCTCCGCCGTCGCGGCCGCCAACCCGAACACGATCGTCGTGCTCAACACCGGGTCGGCCGTCACCATGCCGTGGCTGTCGTCGGTGGCGGGCGTGCTGGAGAGCTGGTACCCGGGCCAGGAGGACGGCAACGCGATCGCCGCGCTGCTGTTCGGCGACGTCAACCCGTCCGGCAAGCTGCCGGTGACGTTCCCGACGAGCCTGTCGCAGGTGCCGGCGTCGACGTCGGCCCAGTGGCCCGGGACCAACGGCACCGTGCGGTACTCCGAGGGCGTGGACGTCGGATACCGCTGGTACCAGGCGAAGTCGCTCACGCCCCTGTTCCCGTTCGGGTTCGGCCTGTCGTACACGACGTTCGGGTTCAGCAACCTCTCGGTGTCCGGGCTGAACGCGCACGGCACGGCGACCGTGACGGCGACGGTCACCAACACCGGCAGCCGCGCCGGGTCCGACGTCGCCCAGCTGTATGTGGGCGACCCGGCGGCCACCGGTGAACCACCCTTGCAGCTGAAGGGTTTCACCCGCGTGACGCTGCAACCGGGCGCGAGCACGACGGTCAGCTTCCCGGTGACCATGCACGACCTGGCGTACTGGTCGAACGGCTGGACGACGGCGACCGGCACGTACCAGATCCGCGTCGGTGACACGTCCGCCAACCCGCAGCTGTCCGGCACGCTGACCGTGTCGTCGACGGCGACCGGCAACACGGTGACCGTGACCGACCCGCAGGGCATGAGCAGCCCGGTCGGCGCGACGGCCGGCCTGCCGATCACGGCGTCCGACTCGGCCTCGTCGCCGCTGACCTACTCGGCCAGCGGCCTGCCGGCCGGCCTGTCGATCAACGCGAGCACCGGGGTGATCTCCGGGGCGGCGACGACGGCGGGCACCAGCACGGTGACCGTCACCGCCACCGACGGCACGGGAGCCGTGGGCCGCACGACGTTCGTGTGGACGGTGACGGTGCCGTCGACGACGGTGACCGGGCCGATCGTGTCCGGCGTGTCGTCGAGCCTGTGCGTCGACGACCGGGCGGCGTCCACGGTGAACGGCAACCCGATCCAGATCTACACGTGCAACGGCACCAACGCGCAGCAGTGGACGGTCGCGGCCGGCAACACCCTGCAGGTGCTGGGCAAGTGCATGGACGTGACCGGCGCCGGGACGGCCAACGGCACGAAGGTGCAGCTGTACGACTGCAA
>DASZXM010000957.1:0-2514 GCA_035546415.1 Pseudonocardiaceae bacterium | reverse complement strand
GCCCGCATCACCGACTCGCTGTCCCAGGTGATCGCCTGGCTGCGCGAGTAGCCGCCGGACGCCGAACGGTGACGGCAGCCGTGTATCCGCGCCGGCCGGAACCGCCCCACTCCGGAGTGGACGACCCTCCCGGCACCGTCGTCGGGCGCGCGCACGAGGTCGAGCGGTTCGACGCGCTGCTCGCCGATCTGGCGTGCGGTCGGGGCGGCAGCCTGCTGGTGCGCGGTGAACCGGGGATCGGGAAGACGACCCTGCTGGCAGCGTTGGCCGGCAAGGCGGGCGACACCGTCACGGTGCTGCGCGCGGCCGGTGTGGCGGCCGAGGCCAAGCTCGGGTTCGCCGCGCTGGCGGATCTCCTCGCGCCGGTCCTGGAGCACCGCGACGCACTGCCGCCGCGGCAGGCGGCCGCGTTGTCCGGGGCGCTCGCGCTGGGACCGCCCGTGCCCGGCGCACGGCTGGCCGTGTGCGCCGGGCACGCTCGGACTGCTGCGGGCCGCAGCCACACCGCGACGGCCGGCACTGGTCGTGGTGGACGACCCGCACTGGGTGGACCCGCCGTCGCCCGAGTGCATCCGATACGCCGCCGGCCGGGCGTGCGGCCATCTGGCCGTGGTCACGGCCGCCCGCGACGACGCGCAGCCATCGCGGGTCGACGAGATCGCCGTCGGCCCGCTGGACGACGTGGCCGCCGCGGAACTGCTGCGCCGCCACGCGCCCGGGCTGGCACCGTCGGTCGCCGACGCCGTCGTGCACGCGGCCCTGGGCAATCCCCTGGCCCTGGTGGAACTGCCGGCGACACTGACGGCGCGGCAGCGGTCGGCGCGCGAACCGCTGGTGCGGCCGCTCGCGCCGGACACCGGCTGCGGAACGTGTTCGCATCGCGGATGGTGGGGCTGGACCGGCCCACCCGGCAGGCGTTGCTGGTCGCCGCGGCCCAGTTTGCGGGCCGTCGACCAGTTCGCGGACAGTTTGCCGACGGCCGAGAAGTAGGCGAAACCGACGGCGTCGACCTCGGTCTGGCGCTGCGAGTCCCAGTCGATGGTCGCCGTGGTCTCGTACCGCATGTAGTCCTTCACGACGTCCCGCTGCACCTGGTTCTGCACCTCCAGGTACGACTTGGGCCCGATCGCGTCCCGCTTGTGGCCGAGGGCGACCCCGGCACAGCACCGGGTGAATCCCCGGGATTCAGGACAACCGGGCCCTGGCCACCGCCGTCCGCCACTCGTCGGTGGACCGGCGCGCGCCCGGCGCGAACTCGTCGTAGGTGACCGCGCCCGCCGGTGCGGAGTCCCACAGGCCGACAGTACGCCCGGCGAGGTACGCGGCGCCCAATGCGGACAGTTCCGGCTGGGACGCCCGGCGCACCGGCACCCCGCACACGTCAGCCTGGATCCGCATGAGCGTGTCGTTCGCGCTGGCGCCGCCGTCGGCCACGATCACCGACGGCGGGCCGTCGACCGCCATCGCCTCGATGACGTCGGCGACCTGGAACGCGATCGACTCGATCGCGGCGCGGGCCAGGTGCGCGTCCGTGGTGGCGAATGTGAGTCCGTCGATGACGCCGACGGCCGAGTCGTCCCACCACGGCGCCGCCAGGCCGCCGAACGCGGGCACGATGTGCACGCCGCCGTTGTCCGATGCGGCCGCGAGCGCGGCGATGTCGTCGGCGGACCGGCCGGTCAGCCGCCCCAGCCAGGCGATGGTCGCGCCGGACGACCGGATGTTGCCCTCCGCGGCCCGGCGCGGGGCCGGGTCGGCCCACGCGATCGTCGTGCACGCGCCGGTGACGGCGGTGTGATCGGTCAGCCGCATCACCGACGACCCGGTGCCGTAGGTGACCTTCACGACGCCCGGATCGGTCGCGCCGTGTGCGTAGAGCGCCGCGTGCGAGTCGCCGAGCACGGCCGCCAGCGGCACGCCCGCGACCGGGCCGACGGTCGCCTTCTCCCCCGTCCCGCACGACGGCACGATCTCCGGCAGCACCGCGGCCGGCACGTCGAACAGCGCCAGCAGGTCGTCGTCCCAGCCGGCCGTGGCGACGTTCACCAACTGGGTGCGGGCGGCGTTGCCCGCCTCGATCGCGTGGCTCCCGGTCAGCCGGTACCGCAGCCAGGTGTCCACCGTGCCCAGGCAGATCCGGCCGGCCCGGGCCGCCGCCCGGTCCGGGTCGACCGCGTCGAGCAGCCAGGACACCTTGGGCGCACTGAACATCGGGTCCAGTGGCAGCCCGCTGCGGGAGCGGACCAGCTCGGCGTGGCCGTCGGCGCGCAGCCGTGCGCACAGCTCGGCCGTGCGCCGGTCCTGCCAGCTCAGCAGCGGCCCCAGCGGCCGGCCGGAGTCCCTGTCCCACAACAGGACCGACTCACGCTGGTTGCTCAACCCGACGGCGGCCACCCGCGCCGGGTCGACGCCAGCCAGGCACGCGGTCGCGGCCGCGTGCACGCTGGCGAGGATCTCCTCGGCCGACTGCTCCACCCGGTCGGGCGCCGGGTACGCGATGCCGACCGGCGCGCC
>DASZXM010000956.1:0-2712 GCA_035546415.1 Pseudonocardiaceae bacterium | reverse complement strand
GTCCGGGTCACCCGGTCGCCGTAGCCGTTCGTGCGGAAGGGCAAGCCAGTGGCCGAGCGGGTGGAACCGGCTGACCAGGCAGGCGCCGGGCGGCGCGCGGCCGTGCACTCGGTCGCCGAGCTGCCCGACGCGCCCAGCCTGTTGGTGGACCGAGCGGGCGTCGTCATGCGCGCCAGCGCCGAGGCGGCCGCACTCGTCGGCGCCACCGACCCGGACAAACTGGTCGGCCGCAACCTGGGTGACCTGCTCGTCGGCACCGCGCCGGACCTGCGCCTGACGCTCGGCGAGGGCGACGGCGTGCCGGTCCGCGCGGTGCGCTGGCGCGTGCCCGGCACGCCGATGGACGCCGTCGTGCTGACCGACGTGTCCGACCTGGTCGACACGGCCGAGTCGCTGGACGGCGAGCGGCGCCGGTTCGCCGAGGTGCAGCGGTTGGTCCGGATGGGCTGGTGGGAGTTCGACCACGTCACGCACGAGACGATCTGGTCGGACACGCTGTACGCCATGCTCGGCATCGAGCCGGGCGCCGTGCAGCCGTGCCTGCGCAGCAGGTTGGGGTTCTTCCACCCCGAGGACCGGGAGCGTGGCCGGCTGGCGTGGCGGCGGCACCAGGTCGACGGTGAGGCGCTGGACGTCGAGCTGCGGATCGTCCGCGCGGACGGGGAGACCCGCTGGGTGCACGCCGTCGCGGCCGCCCGGCCGGCCAGCGGCCGCCCCAGGCTGATGATCACCGGCTACGCCCGGGACGTGACCGAACGGCACCGCGGGCAGGACAGCCTCGCCGAGGAGCGGGCCGCGCTGCTGGACGCGCAGCGGATCGCCCGGATGGGCAGCTTCACGTACGACATCGAGACCGACGAGGTGACGCGCAGCGGTGCGCTGCGCGAGATGTACGACTCCGTCGGGGTGTCGCCCAGCGAGGACGTGCTCGCTGGGCTCGGCCAGCAGCGGCCGATGGTGGAGGCGATGCGGGACCGGCTGGCGTCCGGCAGCGACGACACCGTCGAGTTCGAGGTCAGCGGCCGCAAGGACGACCGGATCTACGTGGTCCGGGCACGCGCGAAGAAGGATCCGACGGGCAAGGTCGTCGCCCTGCAGGGCACCGTCCAGGACGTCACCCAGCACCGGATGCTGGAGCGGCAGCTGCTGGACGACCGCAGGCGCTTCGAGGACGCGCAGCGCGCGGCCCGGCTGGGCATGTGGGAGTGGGACTCGCGCACCGACCACAGCGTGTGGTCGCCGATGCTGTACGAGCTGCTCGGCGTGCCGGTCGGCAGCCACGTCACGTACGGCACGTTCCTCAGCCTGGTGCACCCGCAGGACCGGCCCTGGGTGGACGACCTGTACCGCAGGCTGGCCCGCGACCAGCGGTCGGTGGACTGCGAGTTCCGGGTGGTCCGCCCGGACGGCACGGTCCGCACGGTCCGTTCCTATGGCGCTGCCCTGTCCGGTTCCAACCACGAGGGCGTTCTGGTCGGCACGGCGCAGGACGTGACCGAGCAGCGGGCCGCGGAGACCCGGATGCTGCGGTCCAGTCAGCGGTTCACCGACCTGGTCGCGGTGACCCCGGTGGGCATCGGCCTGTTCGACGAGTCGGAACGCCTGGTCGACGCGAACGACGCGCTGTGCGACCTGCTCGGCTTCAGCCTGGAGACACTGCGCGGCCGCACGGCCGGCCAGCTGGCCCACCCGGCCGATCCGGACACGTTCGCCGCCGTGATCCGGTCCGGCCAGCAGCACCGCGGCTCCCAGCGTGTCCCGCAGCAGGTGCTGGTGCGGGCCGACGGCGAGCCGGTGTACTGCGAGCTGCACATCGCGATGTCCGTGCAGGACGACGGCCAGAAGTTCTGGCTGGTGGTGTTCCTGGACATCACCGAACGCCGCCGGACCGCGGAGGCGCTGCGCCACCAGGCCACCCACGACGAGCTGACCGGCCTGCCCAACCGGGCCGCCGTGAACGAGCTCTTGGGCAGGCTGCTGTCCGAGCGGGCGGCGGCGCGGACGGCCGTGCTGTTCTGCGACATCGACAACTTCAAGCGGGTCAACGACTCCCTGGGGCACGACGCGGGCGACGAGCTGCTGGTCGCACTGGCCAGGCGCCTGGAGGGCGGCCTGCCGGAGGGGTGCACGGTGGCCCGGCTGTCCGGTGACGAGTACGTCATCATCTGCCCGGACATCGAGGCCGTCGGCGGGGTGGAGAGCCTCGCCAACCGGGTGTCCACACTGCTGCGCACGGCGGTCCCGGTGCACGGGCAACTGGTCCGGGTCACCGCCACCATCGGCGCCGCCGTGCCCAACGGCGGCCCCACCACCGGCGCCGACCTGCTGCGGTTCGCCGACGCGGCGATGTTCGAGGCGAAGAAGCGCGGCGCAGGCCGCGTCGCCACGGCCAGTGCCGCGTTGATCGCATCCGCCGACCGCCAGGTGCACCTGGAGGGCCAGTTGCGCGAGGCGTTGGCGTCGGACGGGCAGCAGTTGCACTACCAGCCGGTCGTCGGACCGGACGGCGCCATCCAGACGGCCGAGGCGCTGATCCGCTGGCCCCACCCGGACCGCGGCATGCTCGCGCCGGACGTGTTCCTGCCGGTCGCCGAGCAGGGCAACCTGTCGCGCGAGTTGGACCGGTGGGTGCTGGCGACGGCGCTGCGCGAAGCCGCGACCTGGCCGGCGCCCGCCGGGCGGCCGGTCGCCGTCGCGGTGAACCTGGCCGGC
>DASZXM010000955.1:0-3633 GCA_035546415.1 Pseudonocardiaceae bacterium | reverse complement strand
GTCGTGACGACCTCGACCGCACGGCCGTCGCGCCTGCCCCACATCAGGTCGGCCAGGCGGACCAGCTGTCCGACGAGCCGCTTGTCCTGGGCGTGCAGCCGGTCGACCAGGTCGTCGGGCATCGGGTGGCGCAGGAACCGCTCGGGCTTGACTGTCACCATGATCCGGGCGGCACCCGGCCGGGCCACGGCGGGCGTGTCCGCGGCGGCGACGACGGCGGCGACCGGGTCGGGTGCGGCGTCGACGAGTGCGGTCAGGCAGTCCAGATAGTCGGTGACGACCCGCAGCCACACCTGCCCGAGCAGCGCGCCGAGCGACCCGAAGGCGTGGTAGATCGTGCCGTTGGGCACGTCGGCGGCGGCCGCCAGGGCGCGCACGGTGACGCGCTCGACACCGCCGTCGGCGACCAGCTGTTCGGCCGTGTCGAGCAGCTGGTTGAGGTCGTGGATGCGTGGCCTGGGCACACCCCACGATAACAGAGCACGCGCTCCACAACTATCGGTAGATCTGCTTCCAGTTCGGCTTCGACGGTCGCAGCCGACCGGCCGGACCCTGGCCGAACAGGTGGAACAGGTTCCCGGTGATCCGGCGCATCACCGCCGCCGTGGCCGGCGACTCACCACCGCCCGGCTCCAGCGCCGGAATCCAGTTGTTCGTGCCGCTGTCCCACACGCCCGCACCGCTGACCGGGTCGCTGTAGTACGTCATGTCGGAGTAGAACACCGGGCCGGCGCGCGTGTTGGTCTGCGCCTTGTCCGCCGGCAGCGCCGAGTGCGCGAACACCTGCACGCCCGCCGGATGGCCGGCACGCGGCTCCAGGCTGTCGACATCGGACCCGATGACGTTCGGCAGCACCGACCCGTCGTGCACGCCGGTGCCGGCGAAGATCCAGGCGCCCGCGTCGGTGACGGTCAGGTTCCCGCGCACCCCCGGTTCCAGGAACCCGTTGTACGCCTCGCCGACGATGGGCGTCTCCGGCCAACTGGCCGGCGGCGAGCTCCACGTGTTCCCGGTGACCTCGCGCGGATTTCCCTTGCCGTTCAACGGATCGGCCGTCGAGTCACGGTAGTCCACGACCTCCCGGTCGGCGCCCAGCGGCGACGGCTGGCTGCGCACGTGCCGCAGGATGCCGCTGGCGCCGAAGAACGCCAGGTTGAGTCCGTGGCCCTCGGCGGTGGTGACGGCCTGGCGTTCGGGCAGCGACCAGCACTCGTCGTGCCCCAGCGACAGCAGCACCCGGTGGTCGGCGAGGATCCCCGGGTGCTCGGCGACGGTGAGGTCGGTGACATAGGAGACGTCCAGGCCGTCCTGCTCCATCAGGCGCACCAGCGGGGACTCCAGCCACAGGAAGTCGCCGGTGCCCTGTTCGTCGCCGTAGGGCCGGTCGTAGCTGACCACGCGGGCACGGCTGCACAGCGGGTAGACGTTCGGCGGGCACCGCCCCTGGCCGACGTAGTAGTCGTAGCCGCCGTAGGGGTTCCACGCCTGCCACGTGAAGACGTCGTTCTTCACCAGGTAGGTGCCGTGGCTGGCCGGGTCCCACACGGTGAGCGGGACGTAGTTCTGCTGGTCGCCGCTGCCGACCAGCTTGAACAGGTAGTCGCCCTGGACGAACGCGCTGGTCAGCGCGACGGTGATGGACGGTTTCCAGTTGTCGCACGACACCATGTTGATCTTTGGCGTCACCGGGCAGCGCGGCTGGTGGCGCCCGGCGACGTCGGCCGATCGCCACACCAGGCGGGCACCGACGCCGTGGTAGTAGCCGACGCGGTAGGCCTCGACGTGGAACCGTGGCGCCGCCGTGGAGACGTAGAAGGTGACGTGTTGCCCGTCGGACGCGTAGACGTGGTCGGCGAACCCGGCGATACCGCCGTCGTGCGCGGCCGGGATCACCCAGCCGGGCGACCCGGGTTTCGCGTTCTCGGCGACGACCCATCGGGCGCGGACGCCGTCGCCCGCGAGGACCGTGGCCGGTGTGGCCGACGCCGAGACGTGCGGTGGCGCGGCGCGCGCGGCCCGCGGGGCCGACGGCCGCGTCAGGACGACCACGACGACACCGACGGCGACCACCACCACGGCGCCCAGGAGCAACCACAGCCGAGACTTCGCCACGAGTCACCATCCAACTCCGGATCGGGTCGGCCGGCTGTGTGGTCATGCCCGAGTCGCCGGTCGGGATCGATCGAGACCGGTCGGTGGTCGTCGGAGTCGATCGGGCCGGTCTCGATCGATCGGGGCCGGTCTCGGTCGATCGGTGGTCGGTCGGCCCGGGCGCCGGCCACCGCGCGCCCACCGCGCAGGCGCCCCCGGCTCCGGGCAACCGCCGGAAGACCGTTACGTCCGCCAGGTGACCGGTGTCTTCGGCGCATAGCAGCACAGTCGGCCCGTGGACACCGACTGGCTCAGGTGCGCGCCCAGCGCCGGGTGGACGCGTTCGATCCGGCCCAGGGCGTCCCGGATCCGGGCCGTGACCGCCTTGCGCGCCCGCTCGTCCTGGTCACCCGGCCCGCGTGGCCGGTGGGCCTGGCCTGCGGCGGATGCGAGCGCGGCGAGCAGGTCGTCGCGTTCGGCCGCGGCCCGCGTCACCCGTTCCTGGTCCGACCAGTCGCGCGCGTCCGTGATCTCCTCGTCCAGGTCGCGCAGCCGGGCGCGCAACCGCTCCCGGGCCGCCCGGTCCAGCACGTCGCCTGCGCCCAGGGACAGGCCGGCGTGCGCGTGTCGGTCACCGCCGGCGGCCAGGTCGATCGCTGACACGGTGCGACCGGGCCGGGACAGCAGCACCGCCAGGTCCGCCAAGCCCTTGCTGTCCCGCAGATGAGCGGTGACGCCACCGTAGGAGAGCGTCCACCGTGCACCGCTGCGGTGGAACGCGGGCGTGGCGTCACGGACCAGGCCGGCCATGCCCAAGCGGCGGGCGTGGTCGGCGATCTCCGCGCACACCGAGGGCGACGTGGTGCGCGCGAGTTCGAAGCGGGACCGCAGTGTCCACGTCGTCGCACCCAGCCGTTCGTGCACCGCGACCGCGCACGTCAGGTGCGCCGCGGCGGCCGACGACCGGCCCAGCATGCGGGCGAGCACACCGAGATGGTGCGCGACGGCACCCCGGAACGACACCGCCGCACCGGACACGGCGGTCAGCTCGGCGTAGGGCAGGAGGGTCGCGTACGCGTGTTCGGCGAGCGACCGGTTGTCCAGTCCGACGGCCAGTTCGGCGCGGTGCACGGCGTCCAGCAGCTCGCCGTGCCCACCGGGACGCGGATCGCCTGCCGGCGGCTCGTCGTTCCCGATGCCGTCGGCCAGCAGCGGCGCGACCACCGCCGCGGCGCCCGCCTTGTCGCCCGCCGCGAGCATGGCCAGGGCGCGGAAGCCGCGGGCCCGCGGGGAGTCCGGGTCGGGGAACGCGTCGCCCGCCGCGTCGACGAGTTCACCGAGCCTGCCCAGCGCGTCGGCCAGCGCCCAACGCTGGTCGAAGTGGACGTCCGCGGCGCCCGGTTCGCCGAGTTCGGCGCCGAGCACCGCGGCCCGGTCGACGAGGCGTTCCGCGTCGGTGAGACGGCCGGCCAGCAGCGCCAGCATGGCCCTGCGCACCAGGGCGGCGTACCACAGCCGGGGCCGCCGGTCGCCGTCGGCGAT
>DASZXM010000954.1:0-14059 GCA_035546415.1 Pseudonocardiaceae bacterium | reverse complement strand
GATCCTGTCCGGCCTGGCCGGCATCGCCGAAGGCCACGCCACCGACGACGACCAGGCGCGCGAGTACCTGAGCGGCAACATCTGCCGCTGCGGTGCGTACGTCGGGATCGTCGCCGCCGTGCGACAGACCGCGGACGGGGTGTGACGCCATGCGGTACTTCGCCTACACGGCACCGAACAGCGTCGCCGACACGGTCACCGCGCTGCGCGACGCGACGCCCGGCACGAAGATCCTCGCCGGCGGCACCACGCTCTACGACCTGATGAAACTGGGCATCGAGACGCCGCCCGCCGTCATCGACGTGCACCGGTTGCCCGAGCTGACCGGCATCGACGTCGGGGCCGACGAGCTGACGTTCGGCGCGGGTGCCCGGATGTCCGACGTCGCCGACCATCCCGCCGTGCGCGCCGACTACCCGGCGCTGTCCGAGTCGCTGTGGCGGGCGGCGTCGCAGCAGTTGCGCAACATGGCCACCCTCGGTGGGAACCTGTTGCAGCGCACCCGGTGCGCCTACTTCCGCGGGGGCCCCGAGTTTCCCTGCAACAAGCGGGAACCGGGCAGCGGCTGTGCCGCGATCGACGGCCACGACCGCGGTCACGCGCTGTTGGGCGGCAGTGACACGTGCATCGCGACGTACCCCGGTGACTGGGCGATCGCGCTGCTCGCGTTCGACGCCGTCGTCGACGTCGTCGGCCCGCGGGGTGAACGCACCGTGCCGCTGGCGGACCTGCACGTCGAACCGGCCGGCGACCCGACGCGCGAGCACACGCTGGCGCCGGACGAACTGATCGTGCGCATCCGCGTGCCCGCCACGCCGGCCGGCCGCGGTTCGACGTACCTCAAGATCCGCGACCGTGAGTCGTACGCGTTCGCGCTCGCGTCGGCCGCCGTGGCGCTCACGCTGGACGGCGCCGGTGTCGTGGGCGAGTGCCGGATCGCGCTGGGCGGCGTGGCCACCCGGCCGTGGCGGGCCACCGCCGCCGAGCGGTCCCTGGTCGGCCGGCGGCTGACGCAGCGGGCGGCGCGCGACGCGGGCGAGATCGCGTTCGCCGAGGCCAGACCCGGCCACTACAACGGATTCCGAGTCGAGCTGGGCATCCGCACGGTCGCCGACGCGGTGCGCACGGCAGGAGAGCGAGCCATCAGATGACAGCCATCGACAACCGCCGCGTCGAGGCCAGGGACAAGGTAACCGGACGAGCCAGTTACGGTGCCGACCGCGTCCCACCGAACGTCGCCCACGCGATGTTCGCGGTGGCCCGGATCGGCAAGGGCCGGGTCACGCGGATCGACACGTCGGCCGCCGAGGCCGTGCCGGGCGTGCTGCTCGTGGTCACCCGGTTCGAACCGGACGAACTGGGCGAGGGCGGCTTCATCTTCGCCGAGGGCCACGGGTTCCAGAGCCTCCAGCCGCTGCGCGACGACCGCATCGCCTACCGCGGCCAGCCCATCGCACTGGTCGTCGCCGACACACTCGTCGCGGCCACCGAGGCGGCCGACCTGGTCCGCGCCGAGTACGAGACGGAACCCTTCGCGGTCCACCTGGACGCCGAGGGAACGACCACGGTGCTGCAGGAGGACGTGATCCCGCTGCCGTGGCTGGCCGACATCAAGGTCGGCGACGCGGACGCCGCGATCGCCGGCTGTGCCGTCCAGGTGGGCGGCACGTACGAGCACCCGCCGCAGCACCAGGTGCCCATGGAGCTGATCAGCAGCGTCGTGGAGTGGCGTGGCGACACCGTCGTGGTGCACGAGGGCACGCAGAACGCGGGCGCGCTGCGCAACGGCCTGGCCAAGCAGTTGGGCATCGACGTCGAGCGGGTCGAGGTCATCTCACCGCTGGTCGGTGGTGGCTTCGGGCAGAAGAACTCGCTACAGCCGCACATCGGCCCGCTGGCCGTCGTGGCGCGGCGGCTGGGCAGGCCGGTCAAGCTGGTGCTGCCCAGGCCGCAGACGTTCCACGCGTCCAGCTTCCGGCCCGCGTCCCGGCACACCGTGCGGCTGGGCGCCGACGAGTCGGGCAAGCTGGTGGCCGCCGTGCACGAGGTGGACCAGCAGACGTCCCGGCACGACCTGTTCCCGAGCATGGCCACCGACGTCACGTCCCGGCTCTACGGGGTGTCCGCGTTCCGCGGGCGGCAGCGGCTGGTGCGGACCGACGTGCAGACGCCCGGGTTCATGCGGGCACCGTTCGAGAGCCCGGCGACGTTCGCGTTCGAGTCCGCGATGGACGAGTTGGCCTACGCGACCGGTCAGGACCCCGTAGCGCTGCGCCTGGCCAACGACACCGCCACCGACCCCGTCACGGGACTGCCGTTCTCCAGCCGGCACCTCGCCGAGTGCCTGCGCCGGGGCGCCGCGAAGTTCGGCTGGTCGGCGCGCAACCCCGAACCCGGTTCGATGGTGGCCGACGACGGTGCGCTGATCGGCTGGGGTGTCGCGGCAGGCGTCTACCCGGGCAGCACGACACCGGCCGTGGCGCACCTGTCCGCCGACGCCGACGGCACCGTGACCGTGGGTGTCGACGGGCACGAGATGGGCCAGGGCATCCAGTCGTCCATCGCGCTCCTGGTGGCCGGTGAACTGGGCATCCCCGTCGACCGGGTCGTGGTGCGGGTCGGTGACACGCGGTACGCGCCGCAGCACCTGACGGCCGGTTCCTGGGGCACGGCGTCGGCGCTGCCGGCCGTCCACTCCGGACTCGTCGAGCTGCGCAAGCGGTTGGACACCACCGACGACGAGGTCGACATCGCCGCCGCCGTGGCGGCGACCGGCAGGCGGACGGTCGACGTCCGGGTGTCCTCCCTCGGGCCGGGGATGCCACCGGAGATGCTGGACCACGCCAAGGCCGGCCTCGTCACGCTCGCCGGCCCGGTGTACCCGGAATTCGCCACGTTCAGCTGGATCGCGCACTTCGTGGAGGTCCGCATCGAGTCGACGACCCGGCGCATCCGGGTGCCCCGGGTGGTCAGCGTCGCCGACTGCGGCCGGGTCGCCAGTCCGGTGACGGCCGCCAGCCAGGTCCGCGGTGGCGTGGTGTGGGGCATCGGTGCCGCGCTGCGCGAGGAGAGCGACGTGGACGACCGGTTCGGCGGGTTCCTCAACCCCACGCTGGAGGAGTACCCGGTCCCGGTCAACGCCGACGTCCACTCGATCGACGTCGAGTTCATCGACGAACCCGACCTGCTGTTCAACCCGGTCGGCGTCAAGGGCCTCGGCGAGGTCTCCCTGGTGGGGGTGGCGGCCGCCATCGCCAACGCCGTGCACCACGCCACCGGACGGCGGCTGCGCAGGCTGCCGATCCGGCTGGAACATGTCCTCTGACCAGCTCATCCGAGCCACGACAGCGGACGACCGGCCCTCGGTCAGCGCACCGGACGCACTCAGTCCGGCCGCGCTGGCCGACGCCCGGCGCTCGCAGCCGCGCCGCGGGCTGGTCGGCCTGCTGTTCGTGGTGCCCGTCGCGGTGCTGCTCGCCGCCGGTGCCGGTGGGCCCGCGCACTCGCTGGCGGTGCTCGGGCCGGTGACGACGTTCGCGCTGCCGCTGGTCGCGATGATCGCGTTCTGGTGGGAGGACTGGCCGGGCAGCCTCGCGCGCGGCGCGTGGGCCGGCGTGTACGACACGGCCATCGTGATCGCCGGCGGTCTGGTGCTGGACGTCGCCGGCCAGGCGGTCAGCGGCGGCCACGGCGCGGTGCCGCTGGCCGCCGGCATCTTCACGATCATGCTGCAGCTGACGCTGGTGTGCGAACGCCGTCCGCTGGCCGGCCTGGGCCGTATCCCGGCCGGTGTGGCGGCGTTGGTGGCGTGCTGGGTGGCAGGCGCGGTCGCCTTCCTGGCGCTCGTGCGATCGGGAGCCGTGACCGCCGAGGACTACGGCGCGTGGCTCACCGCGCTGGGCGTGTGGCAGATGATCTGGTACGTCGCGCTGCGCGGCTGGCCGTTCGCCCGGATCCGCCGCCGGGCGATGCGGTTGGTCGTGGCGAACGTGGTCGTGCTGGCCTGCGGATGGGCCACGTACCTGGTCGCCCGTGGGGTGGGCTGCCCGGCGGGCCGGCTCACGGCGGTCGCAGGCGCCGGTATCGCGTCGGTGCTACTGGTGTCGATGCTGTTCCAGGCGTGGCCGGCGATCCGGTTCGCGCCGCTGCCCGGCCGCTGCCTCGCGTTGGTGATCGTGGTGGCGCTCACGGCCCTGCTCGCGTGGACCCTGCCGTTGGTCGCCCACGCCACCGGCGTGCCGGCCGCCGATGTGAACAGCTGGACGGCGCACACCACGCTGAACGCCCTCAGCCTGGCGGTGATCCTGCACGTGGCGGTGTGGCGGCGGTGGCCGTCACAGCAGCCTGCGGTCGGCTGAGCCGAGCAGCGGAACGGCGAACCGGCAGATCTCCTCGGCGGCGTCGAACTCCCGCGTGGTGTGCTCGCCCCATTGCGACGAGTCCGGACCGCCCGGCCACGTGTGCCCGCCGCCGAACACCGTCCACGCCACCACCTCGGTGCCGCCCACGCCACCGCGGACCGTGACGCGGCTGGACAGTGCCGTGGTGTGCGTCTCGCCCGGCCCCGGCGGGCAGCGGTCGACGGCACGCCAGTACTCGGCGGACTCGGTGAGCGACAGCGTGCGCCCACGCTGTTCGCCGTTCGGGCCGCGGTGGCGTGAGTAGCCGCCGTTGATCGGAGCCGCGCTGTCCGCGGTGCCGTGGATCAGCATCGCGGACACGGCGTGCGTGGGCTGCCGGTCGAGCAGGTATGCCGGCAGGCCACCGGCGACGGCCGCCAGCACGGCCACCCGGTCACTGGCCTGCGCCGCCAGTCGGTGGGCCATGAACGCGCCGTTGGAGATGCCCGCGACGACCGTTCGGTCCGGTGTGGTGCCGTGGTGCTCCGCGGTCCAGTCGATCACGGCGCGCAGGAAGGCGACGTCGTCGACACCCGCGTCGTCGGCCTTGGTGACGCCCCGGCCGTCGGCCCAGGTCTTCGCGTAGCCGTCCGGGTAGGCGACGGCCACGCCCCACGCGTCGGCCTGCTCGTCGAACGTCGTCCACTCGCGCATGGACTGCCCGTCGAGCGTGCGGCCGTGCAACACGAGCACCAACGGCACCGGCCGGTCGGTCACCCCGGGCAGCCGCAACAGGAACCGCCGCTGCCGGCCATCGACGTCCAACTCCACCACGTCACCCATGACACCCGATCATTCCGCACGACGGCCGGTGTCGGACGCTACGGTCGCGCCATGCCGTCGGACGACGAGGACCAGGAGCCGGACTACCGGTTCACGCTGGCCAACGAGCGGACCTTCCTCGCGTGGCTGCGCACCGCACTGGCGCTGCTCGCCGGCGCGGTGGCGCTGGCCCAACTGGTGCCGCCGTTCGCGGTCGTCGGCCTGCGCAGCGGTCTGGCCGCCCTGCTGGCCGTGACCGGGACGCTGCTCGCGGCGTTCGCCTACCGACGATGGGTCCTGGTGCAACGGGCGATGCGGCGCGGTGCGCCGCTGCCGATGACGTGGCTGCCGGTGGCGCTGAGCTGGGTGGCCGCGCTGGCCGGCGTGGCGGTGGTGGTCGTCGTGCTGTTGCGGGTCCGATGAGCGGGCCCGGCCGCGGCCTGCAACCGGAGCGGACGTCACTGGCCTGGCAGCGGACCGGGCTGTCCTCGGCGGTGGTCATGGCGCTGCTGGTGCGCGACGGCATCATCCACCACGCCCCGGTGGAACTGGGCGCGGGCGCGTGCCTGCTGGTCGCGGTGGTGTCGTGTGTGGTGGTGACGGCACGGGCACCGGTGCCGGCGGGCCGGCCGCGGGCACTGCTGCTCGCGGTGACGGCCGCCGTGGTGGCGACGGGTGTGCTGGTCGTCGGGTGGCTGCTGGTGGGCGGCCCGATGCGGTGACGTCAGACGGGGCCGTCCCAGGACCAGTGCGGGATGGGCAGGCCGGCCGGAACGGTGCCGAGGCCGGGGTGGCCGATGAACTCGTCGACCGCCGACCGCATGTACGCGCGCATCGCCGCGCGGAACTCCGGGTCGGCGGGCAGGCCGGCGTCGTCCATCGCGAGCGTGAAGCACTCGACGAAACGGTTGCCCAGGTCGGTCATGTCGCCGTTGCCGGCGTGCATCGCCAGCAGGGACGTCTGGTCGCCGCCGCACGCTCCCGAGTACCCGGCCGGGCCGCCGAGCACCTCCGCCCAGTAGGCGGCCAGCCGCCGCACGTGCTGCGGGTGCTGGTCCGGGTGCGAGAAGGGGTGGTTCAGCTCGGGATCGGCGAGGCAGCGGGCGTGGTGGGCCTGGGCGAGCGCGAGGAACGCCCGCTCACCGCCCGCGAACTCGAACAGCGTGGGTCGCATACGCGCACTCTGGCACACCACACCGACCGGCGGCCGGTCATCCGAGCGTCGGCAACAGGAAGCCGATGCGCGAGTCGATCTCCGACGCCGTGCGGCGGAAGGCCGAGTCGTCCCCGGCCGCCGCCGGGTCGGGGATGCTCCAGTGCACCAGGCGGGGCCGGTGCGGGAACTCCGGGCAGACCTCACGGACCTTGTCGCACAACGTGATCACGCAGTCGAACCGGCGGTCGGCCAGGTCGCCGATGTGGCGCGGCCGGGCGCGGGCGATGTCGACGCCGTAGTCCTCGCGCAGCACCCGGACCGCGACCGGGTGGATGGCGGGTTTCGGGTGGCTGCCCGCGCTGGCGACGTCGGCACGGCCGCCGGTGCGGTGCCGCAGCAGCGCCTCGGCGATGGGGGAGCGGGCGCTGTTGCCGGTGCACGCGAACAGCACGCGCGGGTGGCCCGTGGCCGGTGGCACCGGGCGGCCCAGGGCCGGGTGCAGGGCACTGCCGGTGTCGGACAGCGCGTCCGCGCAGCGCGCCAGGTCCAGGTGGTAGTAGCTGTCCCGGCCGTCGAAACCGCTGCGCCGGGCCGTGACCAGGCCGCCGTCGCGCAGCAGCCGCAGGTGGTAGGAGACGAGGTTCTGCGGCTCGCCGACCAGGTCGGTCAGCTCACGGACCCGGTGGTCGCCCGCTGCCAGTTCGGTCAGCAGCCGCCACCGCACCGGATGCGCGGCCAGGCGCACGAAAGCGGGCACACCTTGACCGGGGGACGCCATGAGCAGCACGATACATCAAAATCGTTTGATGGAATCGGAGGCCATCGTGACTGCGACCCTGGCCCGCCGCCTGGGCACCGGCGACGCGATCGTCATCGGGCTCGGCTCGATGATCGGCGCGGGCGTGTTCGCCGCGTTCGGCCCGGCCGCCCGGGTGGCCGGCACCGGTCTGGTGATCGGGCTGGCGGTCGCGGCCGTCATCGCGTACTGCAACGCCACGGCCTCCGCGCAGCTGGCGGCGGTGTACCCGACGTCCGGTGGCACGTACGTCTACGGCCGGGAACGCCTCGGTGCCTGGTGGGGCTACACGGCGGGATGGGGGTTCGTGGTCGGCAAGACCGCGTCGTGCGCCGCGATGGCACTGACGTTCGCCTCCTACGCGGTGCCCGGTCCGTGGTGGGCACAGCGGATCGTGGCGGTCGTCGGCGTGGTCGCGCTCACCGCGCTCAACTACCGCGGCGTCACCCGCACCGCGCAGCTCACCCGCGTCCTGGTCGCCACGAGCCTCACCGCGCTGGCCGTCGTGGTGGTCGGCATCGCCGTGGGCGGCCACGCCACCACGGCCAACCTGGGCACCTGGTCGACGTCCGGCTACGGCGTCCTGCAGTCGGCCGGGCTGCTGTTCTTCGCGTTCGCCGGCTACGCGCGGATCGCCACCATGGGTGAGGAGGTCCGCGACCCGGGGCGCACGATCCCACGCGCCATCCCGATCGCCCTGCTGATCACCGTGGCCGTCTACCTCGTGGTCGGCGTGGCGGCGCTGCTGGCCGCGGGCCCGCACCGGCTCGCCGCGTCGGCGGCGCCGTTGACCACGGCCGTGCAGGCAGCGGGCGCGGACGGCCTCACGCCGGTGGTGCGGATCGGTGGCGCGCTGGCCGCGCTCGGTGCGCTGCTCGCGCTGATCGCCGGCATCGGCCGCACCAGCCTGGCCATGGCCCGGCACGACGACCTGCCCCGGTGGCTGGCCGACGTCCACCCACGCCACCAGGTGCCGCACCACGCGGAGATCGCGCTCGCCGCTGTCGTCTGCGTCCTCGTGGCCACGGTGGACCTGCGCGGCGTGATCGGCTTCTCGTCGTTCGGCGTGCTGATCTACTACGCGATCGCCAACTCCGCGGCGTTCACGCAGCCCGCCGCGCAGCGCCGCTGGCCGCGAGCCCTCAACGTGGTGGGCGTCGCCGGATGCCTGGTGCTGGTGGCCACGCTGCCGTGGCAGTCGGTGCTGGCGGGCGTGGTGATGTTCGCGATCGGCCTGATCGGCCGGCTGGTGGTGGTGCGAAAGCAGTTGCCGGGAGGCTGACCGGTTGGCAGGGTGGCGCCCGTGCTGATCACGACTCCGATCACCGCGGACATCGTGCGGGGTGCCCTGGAACTGGAACCGACCGAACTCGGGCTGCTGCCGCACCGCCTGCCGGCCCGCGCCCGTGCGCAGTGCGACGACGGGCAGCTGGCCATGGCCGAGGCGCAGCCGTCCGGCGTGCGGCTGGTGTTCCGCACCCGGGCGACCGTCGTCGAACTGGACACCCTGGCCACCAAACCGGCCTACCGCGGCGTGCCGCCGCTGCCCTCCGGCGTGTACGACCTGCTGGTCGACGGCAGGCTGGCCGGCCAGGCCAGTGTGCCCGGCGGGAAGACGCTGCTGATCGACATGACGGACGGAACGTTCCAGATGCAGCCCGGCCCGGTCGGCACGGTGCGGTTCGACGGCCTGGCCGGTGACTCGAAGCATGTCGAGATCTGGCTGCCGCACCGGGAGACCACCGAGCTGGTCGCGCTGCGTACCGACGCGCCCGTCGAACCCGCGCCGGACAGCGGCCGCCCGGTGTGGCTGCACCACGGCAGTTCGATCAGCCAGGGCTCCAACGCGGCGAGCCCCAGCACGACGTGGCCGGCGCTGGCCGCGGCACTGGGTGGCGTGGAGCTGATCAACCTGGGCTTCGGCGGCAGCGCGCTGCTCGACCCGTTCACCGCGCGCGCCATGCGCGACACCCCGGCCGACCTGATCAGCGTGAAGATCGGCATCAACCTGGTGAACCTGGACGGGATGCGGCAGCGCGTGTTCGGCCCCGCCGTGCACGGTTTCCTGGACACCATCCGGGACGGTCACCCGGACACCCCGCTGCTGGTGATCTCGCCGCTGTACTGCCCGATCCACGAGGACACACCCGGCCCCGGCGCCCCCGACTTCAGCACCGGCACGCTGCGCTTCCGGGCGACCGGCGAGCCGGCACCCGGCAAGCTGACGCTCCGGGTCGTCCGTGACGAACTGGCCCGGATCGTGGCCGCGCGGGCCGACCCTCGATTGACCTATGTGGACGGTCTGGACCTGTACGGTGAGGCGGACTTCGCCGATCTGCCGTTGCCTGATGCGCTGCATCCGGATGCCGCGGCGCATCGGCGGGTCGGGGAGCGGTTCGCGAAGTTGGTGTTCGGCGACCGGGTCAGCGCGGTATGAGGGTGAGTGTGGTGGCGCGGGCCTGGTCGTTGGTGATCGCCACGACCGGGGCCGTGCCGGCGCCGTACTTCACCCGGTAGGCCTCGTCGATGCGGTCGTTGAGGGCCGGGTCGGTCGGCACGAACGCCACGTCCCGGTCGATGCCGTCGCCCTGGATGTGGCCTTCGTCGCGTTCCCGGACGCCGCGGAACCACGCCGCCGACGCGCCCAGGACCGATCGGACGTACAGCTCGTCGCCGACCCGGACGACCCAGACGATCCGGTGGGTGCGCATCGTGCCGTTGCCGCGCACGCCCGCGATCTCGATCTCCTCGATGGCACCGATCCGGGCGATCTCCTCTTCCGTCCACGCCATCCGGCAACCCTATCGGTCGACGCGCAGGGTGATCGTGCCCAGGCGGTCGAACTCGGCGCGGAACTCGTCACCGGCCGCCATCGGCACGGCCGCGTGCAGGGCACCGGTCATGATCAGATGGCCGGGTTCCAGGGTGACGCCGTGCCCGCCGAGCGTGTTCGCCAGCCACGCCACCACGCCCACCGGGTCGCCCAGCGCCGCGGCGCCGGCACCGGTGTCGACCAGTTCGCCGTTGCGGGTCAACACCATGCCGACCAGCCGCGGGTCGAAACCCGCGACGGGCACCTCCCGGTCGGACACCGCCATGGCCCCGTTGGACGCCAGGTCGGCGACCGTGTCGGCCAGCTTGATCCGCCAGTCCCGGATGCGTGAGTCGACGATCTCCAGGCCGGCCACGGCGCCGCGGATCGCGGCCCGCGCCTGGTCGAGCGTGACGCCCGGGCCGCGCAGCGGTGCGCCGAGCACGAACACGATCTCCGCCTCGACCTTCGGCGCGATGAAGTCGGACAGCGACACCGTGGCCCCGTCGGCGTGCCGGGTGGAGGCCAGCACCGGCCCGTAGTCCGGCGCGTCGACACCGATCATGCGCTGCATCGGCAGCGACGTCAGGCCGACCTTGTAGCCGATCACGTCGTCGCCGTCGGCGAGCAACAGCCCGACCAGTTCCTGCTGGACGGCGTACCCGTCGGCCAGGCCGAGGGTGGGCTCGGCGTCGGTGAACGGGGCGATCGGCGTGCGGGTGCGCCTGGCCTCGTACAGCGCCTTCGCCTTGGCCGGCGCGTCAGTGAGCGACATGCGCAGACTCTCGCACCATCGGGCCAGCGGCGTGTAGCGGGACGGACCGCTCAGCGGAACGGGTGTGCGTTCTCGATACAGCGGGCGCCACCAGTGGCAACGCCGCCGATCACTGCTCTTCGCGTCGAGTTCGTCTGCCATTGGCCGGCCATGCGTACCGTTCCGACTCGCTCGGACGGGTCGATCAGCAACAAAGGGGACATCATGTGTCGTCACGATGGCGGTGAGTCACCGGCACAGGGTTCGAACAGACGGTCGTTCCTGCGGACCGCAGGCCTCGCCGGGGCCGGTGCGGTCGCGCTCGGGCCGCTGACCGCGGGTACCGCGTTCGCCGGGACGGCGTCCTCGGCGGCCGGTGGTGGCCGGTGGCGGCCCGACACCGACAGCCTCCAGTTCACGCTGGCGGTCATGCCCGACACCCAGTTCCTGTACTGGGGCGGCCAGGGCAGCATCAACCCCGAACCGCAGGAGGCGTCGTTCCGCTACATCGCGGGCGACACCGGCAGCGCGTCCGGCGACAACATCGTCTTCATGGCGCACCTGGGCGACCTGACCGAGGACGGCGCCGCGTCGTCGTTCCAGTCGGTGGGCGAGGCGTTCGACATCCTGGACGCGCACGGCGTGGCCTACAGCGTGCTGGCCGGCAACCACGACGTGAGCGGCGACGACTCGCGCGGTGTCACGCCGTACCTGGACACCATGGGCCCGCAGCGGTTCAAGCACTCCCCGACGTTCGCCGGGCAGGACCCGTCGGGCTACAACACGGCGCACATCTTCCGCGCCGCGGGCTGGGAATGGCTGCTGCTCGCGATGGACTGGCGGACCTCCGCGCAGGGTTTCGCGTGGGCCAACCAGTTCATCGCCGAGCACCCGAGGATGCCGGTCATCCTGACCACGCACGAGATCGTCGGCTCGACCTACGACGACAACGTGTACCCGTACCAGTCCGGGGACCCGGAGAACAACGCCGTGCTGTCCGACTACGGCCAGCAGGTGTGGGACGACCTGATCAAGGACAACGACCAGATCTTCCTCACGCTCAACGGTCACTACTGGCCGCCGGGGCGGGCCACCAAGCAGAACACCGCCGGGCACGACGTGCACCTGCACATCACGAACTACCAGAACCGCTACTTCGGCGGCGGCGGGATGATCCGGCTGTACCACTTCGACCTGGCACGCAACACGGTCGACGTGGAGACGATCTCGCCGTGGATCCTGGCGCAGCCGCCGGAGCACCGCAACGCGCTGGCCGCGCAGGAGGCCCGGCTCACCACGGACGTCGACTACTTCTCGATGCCGATCGACTTCGACCAGCGCTTCGCCGGGTTCGCTCCGATTCCGTCGCGGCCGGCACGGCCGGGACGGCAGATGGTGGTCCCCGGAACACTGGCGTACTGGCGGTTCGACGAGGGCGGTGCGAACGGCACGGCGTTCACGTCGGGCCAGACGATCCGCGACCTGTCCGGCCACGGCAACGACCTGACCAGCCTGGTCACGGTCTCCGCCAACGCGCTCACCTGGTCGGCCGACCACCACCCCGACCAGCCCGGCCACGCGTCGCTGTACTTCGCGGGCGGCCAGAACCCGCTGCGCGGCGCGTACCTGACCACGGGCGCGCACGCGCCGCTGAACACCGAGACGTTCCCGCACGGCTTCACGTTCGAGGTGTTCGTCAAGATCCCGCTGGACTGGAACGCCGACGACAACTCGTGGATGTCGGTGCTCAGCCGCTGGGGTGAGAGCGGCCAGGCCGGCAAGAGCGGCGCGAACACCGACCCGCAGGAGCCGATCGCGACGCTCAGCTTCTCCAACGGCCGCGAGCCGCAGTGGAACGTGTACCCGCTGAACCTGACGTACCCGACGACGAACTGGGGCCATGGCCTGCCCGAGGACACCTGGTGGCACCTGGCGGTCGTCAACGACGGCAGGCGCACCGTCCTGTACGTGGAGGGCTGCCCGACGGTGGACAACCCGTCCCGCACGTCGACCGGCATCACGCAGCTGGGCCTGCCGTGGGCGCTGGGCGGCTACGAGTACGGCGGCAGCATCAACCAGATCTTCCACGGCTACGTCGGCGACGTCCGCATCGTCAACCGTCCCCTGTCGGTCGACGAGTTCATGATCGGCAGGTAGTGCGACCACGGCCACCCGCCAGACCGGGCAGCCGGCCGGATGGGCGCCGTCGCGCGACAGGTCAGCCGGCGGCGTTCATCAGGTCGAGCCCGGACTGCTGGCGGGCCGCGTCGGTCTGTTGGAACGGGCCGGCCCACGGCTGGTCGTAGTTGTCGGAGCTGGAGTGGTCCTTCGTGTACGCGGAGGTGGCCTGGCGCTGGAGGTACGCGGTGTAGGGGTGGTCGGACAGCGTGGTGTTCAGTTGGCCGAGCGCCCGCGCGTACACGCCCTTGAACGACGGGACGTCGCCACCGCCGCCGTTGTCGAACAGGATGCCGCCCGGGTTGAGCGTCGCGTCGGTGGTCGACGCGTTGGCCAGCGTCCGTGCCTGGGTCAGGTAGCCGCTGTCCCCGGTCGCCCGGTACAGCTCGTTCAGCGCGGCGAGCGGCACGCCCTGGTTGTAGCTCCACGGTGTGCCGTTGTTGTTGGCGCACGTGGCCGAGTCCAACCCGTCGTTGACCAGGTTGGCGCCGTTGATCATCCCGGAGGCGCGGAACCACGTCCACCCGGTCACCGCGCGCTGCAGGTACGTGGTGTCACCGGGGATCCGGTTGTGCAGGGCGGCGTTCAACTGCACGTACAGCGCGTTGGTGATGGCGTTCTTGTACGTCCTGCTCGACGACCACCACACACCACCGCCGCACGTGCCGTCCCAGTAGGTGGCGATGTGGTCGGCGTCGGTGCGCGCCGTGGTCAGGTAGCGGCTGTCGCCGGTGATGTCGTACGCGTCCACCCAGGCCAGGCCCCACCACGCCGTGTCGTCGTTGTAGGCGTTGACGAAGTTGCCGTCCCACGCGGTCAGGTTCGTGTCGTACGTGCGGGCGATCGCGTACTCGTAGCTGCCCATGCCGGTCACCCGGGCGTTGTCGATCACGGCGGTCAGCGCGTTCGCCGAGTTCCACCAGCCGGTCGTGTCGAACAGGTTGTCCGACAGGTCGTAGTCCTCCATCAGTGCCGTCGCCGCCGCCCGGCGCCGGTCGGCGGCGTTCCACGTCGTGCGGTACCAGCTGGTGCAGGCGATCGTGCTCGACCCGGACGGCCGGCCGCACGCGCGCACCAGGCCGACGCCCAGGTTGTTCCAGTCGTCGACGTTGTACATCAGCGTGCGCCAGCCGCCGTAGCCCGCGGGCACGGTCGTGTCGCCCAGCTTCGAACCGGACGACCACGTGCGGCCGTTGTCGAA
>DASZXM010000953.1:0-2366 GCA_035546415.1 Pseudonocardiaceae bacterium | reverse complement strand
CCCTTGTGGACTAGGCGGGAACGGATCAGCCGCGCAGTTCGCCGACCCCGCACCAGGCCAGCGGCCGTGCCGTGTCCGCCGGGTCCGGCGGCACGGTCGGCCGCCAGTCCGGGATGAACACCACGCCCGGGTCGAGCAGGTCCCACCCGTCGAAGAACTCGGTGACCTGCCCGCGGTCCCGGCAGCGCAACGGGTTGCTGGTGTCCTTGTAGGCGTCGCAGAACGCCAGCACCTGCTCGCGTTCGGCCTCCGGGGCCTCGTCGCAGGCGATGTGGGTCAGCGCGAGCCGGGAACCCGGGGCCAGTCGGTCGCGGTAGGCGGCGAGGATGTCCTTCGGCCGGTCCTCGTCGCCGATGAAGTGGAACAACGCCACCGTGAGCAGGCAGACCGGCTCGTCGAAGTTCAGCAGCCGCCGGGTTTCCGGGTGATCGAGGATCGCGTCCGGTTCCCGCAGGTCCTCCTGGATGACCGTGGCCCGGTCCAGGGCGCCCTGCTCCTCCAGCAGCACCTGGCCGGCCGAGAACGCGACCGGCTCGTAGTCGACGTACACCACGTGGGCGGGCGGCTGGACGTCCGCGCTGACCTCGTGCACGTTGCCGACGGTCGGCACGCCGGACCCGATGTCCAGGAACTGCCGGATACCCGCGGCCAGGCTGTCCTTCACGACCCGCTGCAGGAACAGCCGGTTGTGCCGGGCGACGGGCTTGATGTTCGGCCAGATCGCCTCGACGCGGCGGCCGAACTCGCGGTCCACCTCGAAGTTGTGGGCGCCACCCAGGTACCAGTCGTACATGCGTGCCGCGTTCGGCTTGGTGGTGTCCACCGTCGCCGGATTGTCCCACCAGGATGCACTGCCCACGACGACTCCCCACGCCCGAACTGTCCCGGTCATATTATCCGTCTGAAAACCATCTGACACGCCGGGGTGGTCCGGTTGAATGCCGCCATGGGATACGCAAGCGATGACATCGCGACAGTGCTGTACCGGGAACAGAAGCGGCTGGTGGACGAGTTCGAGCGCTACGACGGCACGGCGTTTCGCCGGGAACCGTGGCAGCGTGGTGATCTGGGGGACGGGCAGGTGTGTGTCCTGGAAGGCGGCCGGGTGTTCGAACGGGCCGCCGTGAACGTGTCACACGTCAGCAGACCGGCCATGCCGCCCGCGGTCAGCCGGGCCAGACCGGAGCTGGCCGGGCAGCCGTTCCGCGCGACCGGCATCTCGATCATCTCGCATCCGGTCAACCCGTACGCACCGTCCTTCCACGCGAACTTCCGTTACTTCGAAACCGACCCGGACTGGTGGTTCGGCGGCGGGCTCGACCTGACGCCCACCTACGGCTTCGACGCGGACGCCGTCCATTTCCACCGCACGTTGCGCGACTGGTGCGCACGCCATCCGACAGCCGACTATCCGCGGTGGAAAGCCGTGTGCGACGAGTACTTCACCATTCACCACCGCAAGGAGATGCGCGGCATCGGCGGCGTGTTCTTCGACCACCTCACCGGTGACGACGCGTTCGACGACCACTGGGCGTGCGTCCAGGACGGGCTGGCCACGATCCTCCCGGCGTACCTGCCGATCCTCGACCGCCGCCGCGGCACGGCGTACGGCGAGCGGCAACGCGACTGGCAACTGGCGCGGCGCGGCCGCTACGCCGAGTTCAACCTCGTCTACGACCGGGGCACCCGGTTCGGGCTGCAGACCGACGGCAACATCGAGGCGATCCTGATCTCCCTGCCGCCGCTGGCCCGCTGGGGATACCGGATCGACCCGGAACCGGGCACGCCCGAACACGACCTCGCCCGGTTCCTCCAACCGCACGACTGGGCGGGCTGAGCGTCAGCGGATCGGTGCCAGGCACAGCGTGACGGGCGGGTCACCGGGCAGTTCGGCCGCACCGTCACCCACCGACCAGCCCGGGACGGCACCGCACTCGGCCGCCGTGCCCTCGACGCGGTCCAGCACCTTGTAGTTGGCGGTGTCCCGCCAGGGCACCGGCAGCGCGCACGGTTCCAGGTGCCAGCCCTGCTGGCGGTGGTAGACGCAGTCACCCGCGGTGGCACCGTCGGCGTCCCGGCCCCAGGCCGCGTGGACGCCGAGAAGACCGAGCATGACCAGGGCGGCGATCGAGAAGACCGGGACCCGCCTGCGCCGCCGTGGCCGGACGGCGACCCGCGGGCGCGGTGGGCGCTGTCTGGCCGGCTTGCGGGCCGCTGTGGGGATCGACCGTGGTGGCGCCGGCTGCCGCGGCGCGACCCGGGCCTGCCGGGGCGGGGCGGCGACCGGCGCCGGTTTCCGGGCCTCGACGAGCGTCGGTTTCGGTGTCCGGGTCTCGACGAGCGTCGGTTTCGGTGTCCGGGCCTCG
>DASZXM010000952.1:0-2984 GCA_035546415.1 Pseudonocardiaceae bacterium | reverse complement strand
CCACGCGGCATACCTGGTCAAGAACGACGTGTACACGTGGCAGGCGTGGAACGCCTACGGCGGCTACGACTACTACGCGGGTGTCGGCACGTGCCCGCCCAACGTGTACCCGCTGTGCACCCGGGCCAGGGTGGTCAGCTTCGACCGGCCCTACGCCTACGGCCAGGGTGCGGGCGACTTCCTGGCCCTGGAGGCGCCACTGGTGCGGATTCTGGAACAGCACGGCCTGGACGTCACGTACGTGACCGACATGACCGTGCAGGACCATCCGGACATCGTGCGCGACCATCGCGCGCTGCTGTCGCTCGGCCACGACGAGTGCTGGTCCCTGGGTGAGCGCAACGCGGTGACGGCGGCCAACGCGCATGGGCTGAACATCGCGTTCTTCGGTGCCAGCGCCGTGTTGCGACACGTCCGGACCGAATCGTCGCCGCTGGGCGCCGACCGCCAACTGGTGGACTACCGCAACGCACAGGAGGACCCGCTCAACGGCCACGGCGATCCGCTGCAGGTCACCGGCAACACGTGGAGTTCCGCACCGGCCCGGATGCCGGCGGGCCGGCTGGTCGGCGAGACGTACAACGGCTTCCTGGAACCGGGCGTGCACGCGGACATGACGGTGGTCGACCCGGCGGCGTGGATCTTCCAGGGCACCGGCCTGGCCAAGGGCGCCACACTGCCCTCGGCGATAGCGTCCGATGTGGACAGCCTGGAGAACGGCGCGGCGCACCCGGCGAACGTCCAGGTGCTGACGCACTCGGCGCTGCCGGTCGCCAAGGCGCAGGCCAACTCGCACAACGGCCCGGTGTTCTACTCGGACATGACGTACTACACGAGTACGACCAGCAAGGCCGGTGTGTGGGACAGCGGCACGAACAACTGGATTCCGGCCCTGCCCGACTCACCGGCGATGGTGGCCGTCACCGGCAACCTGCTGTCGGTGTTCGGCCAGGGCCCTGCCGGCCGCACCCACCCGTCGGTCGCCAACTTCCGCGCCTTCTACGGCGGCTGACGCTCGGCCCGCGACAAGCGTGCGGGCCGGTGCCGGCCGCGGCGTGCCGGTCACCAGGGCCAGGTGCCGGGATCGGCGTAACCGCCCGCCACAGCGAACGCGGCACGCACCCGCGCCGCATCGGCGCCGCCGGCCAGCAACCTGCGCAGCAGCACCCGCGCCTTCGCCGGGTCCAGGAACCCCGCCGGGATCAGTCCCCGCGCGACCAGGTCGCTCTCCGAGCCGGGGAAGCCGTAGGTCCGCGTGAGCACCGAACCCGCGCCGGTGCGCGACGCCAGCACCACGGGCACCCGGCCGACCAGCTCGACGACGGGGTCGACCAGCCCGAACGGCACGTGCCCGGCGCCCAGCGCCGCCACGACGACACCGTCGACCCGGTCGGCCAGGCCCTCCAGCAGCACGCCGTCGTCGTCCAGGCCCAGTGTCACCAGCGCGACCCGGGCGGCACCCGACGCCGGCACCACCGTCCGGTTGTCGACGCGGGCCAGGAGCCGGACGTCGCCCTCGACGACGTAGCCGAGCGGGCCGCCGTTGGGCGACCGGAACGTGCCGGGGCTGGCGGTGTGCGTCTTGCGGACCCGGCGGGCCGCGTGGATCTCGTCGTGGAACACGACCAGCGCGCCCATGCCCGCCGCCGCCGGACTGGCCGCGACCTGGATCGCGGCCAGCAGGTTCGCCGGGCCGTCCGGTCCGGCCAGCGACGGGTTGCGCATCGCGCCGGTGACCACGACCGGCTTCGGCCCGCCGTAGGAGATGTCGATCAGGTACGACGTCTCCTCGATGGTGTCCGTGCCCTGGGTGACGACGATCCCGTCCGACGGGCACCGCCCGATCTCCGCGACCAGCGCGTCGACGTCGGCGAACGTGACGGACGCGCCGGGCACCTGCCGGAAGTCGACCACGTCGACGTCGATGCCGCTCTCGGCCAGGCCCGGCACCGCCTCGACCAGCTCCGCCGGGGACAGCGCCGGCACAGCACCGCCACCGTCCGACCGCCGCATCGCGATCGTCCCACCGAGACCGAACACCGTGACGCCCACACTTGCCTCCGGTAGCGCGTTGGGGAAAGACATCGTTTCGCCGTCGAGGCTAGAAGATCGCCCAACTCGCGGCGGCTGCGGCCGAATGGCGGACCGGGTGCGTGATGACCTGCTGCGCCATCGATACGATCCGTGCGGAACGAGCCGTCCGCCGCCCGCGGACGACGACGAGATGAGGCTGACCGTGTCCGGGGCCGACGTGGCCGAGAAGAACGCGACCACCGCCGACGAGCCGTCCTCGACCGGCCTGGCGGCGGTCCGGGCCCGGCTGCGCGAACTGGCCCCACCGCCCGGACCGGGCGCGGCGTTCGCGGACGGCGACGACCGCGACCCGGGGCCGGGCAGCGCCCTGGCCGGCCGGCTGCTGTCGCTGGGTTCGCTGTTGCCGGCGCTGCTGGCCGCGTCCTGGGTCGTCGCCGGGTTCCCGCTGGCCGCGTTCGGGCTGTTCACACCGGCGGTGGTCGTGCCGTGCGTCGCCGTCGTGGCGGCGATCCTGGTGCCGCTCGCGCTGAGCCTGCTGCGCCGGTCGGCCACGGCGGTCCGTGGGCCGTGGTGGTCGGTCGCGGCGACGGCGACGATCGCCGTGGCGTTCGGCGTGTTCGCCGCGCTGAGCCACAGCGAGCACGTGATCCCGCGCCGGGACGCCGGTTCGTACGCGCAGATCGGCTACTGGATCGCGCACCACGGCGGACCGTTCTACCAGGTGCCGACCGCCCTGTTCGGGCCGGCGCCGGGCGTGCTGGGCTTCGCCAGCCCCGCCTTCTACCAGCACGGCACCACGATCGTGCCGCAGTTTATGACCGGGTGGCCGGAACTGCTGGCCGGCGCGGACTGGATCGGCGGTTGGACCGGGCTGCTCCTGCTGCCCACGATCGTGGGCTCCTGCGCGGTGTTCGCCGTCGGTGGGCTCGCGGCCCGGCTGATGGGTGCCC
>DASZXM010000951.1:0-3789 GCA_035546415.1 Pseudonocardiaceae bacterium | reverse complement strand
CGCCTGATTCGTACCGTTTCACCCCACGGTGCCTCAGGCGTGCGTAGCGTCGGGAGGCGTGCGGCGAATCGGTACGGCGATCGGGATCGCCTTGGTGATGGCGGTCACCGGGGCGTGCGGTGCCGCGAACCCCGGCACGCCGCCCTCGTCCGCGGCGGTCGCCCCGACGTCCGTGGCGCCGGCACCGCAGTGCCCGATCCGGTCGGCGGGCACCGAACCCCCGGTGCACGTCAGCGCCGGCAGCGTCGACCTGCCGGCCTCCCCGTTCGGTCTGGCCGCCCGGGGCGCTCAGGCGTTCGTCGCGCTGAACGACAGCATCGGCGTGCTGGCGACGGACATGATCCCGCCGCGCCTGGTGCGGACGATTCCACTGCCGGCCAGTCTCGGCATCGGCGGCGCGGCAGGGCTCGCGCTGACGCACAATGGCCGGTACCTGCTGGCGGCCGGCGGACCCGGGTTGGTGGTCGTGGACGCCGCGACGCTGACCGTGCTCGGCTCGCTGGCCGGCACGAACGGCGACACGGCCGTCGAGGTGACGGTGTCGCCGGACGACCGGTACGCGTTCGTCAGCCAGGAGACCGCGACGGTCGACAACCGCGGCGCTATCGAGGTCTTCGACCTGCACAAGGCGCTGCGCGGCCGGTTCGACCCGGACGCGTACGTCGGCAGCCTCACGCTGGGCCGGGCGGTGGTCGGCACGGCCGTGTCCGGCGGCTTCCTGTACACGACCAGCGAGATCACCCCGACCGGCGGCGCGCCGACCGAGACGGGCATCGGTTCGCTGAGCGTCGTCTCCCTGCGGACACTGGAGACCAACCCGGCCGCCGCCCTGCCGCACAGCGTGCCGGCCGGGTGCGATCCGGTCCGCGTGGCGGTGGCCCCGGACGGCGGCACGGTGTGGGTGACGGCCCGGGAGACCAACGCGCTGCTCGCGTTCGACGCGGCGAAACTGGCGACGGACCCGCGGCACGCGCTGCTGCGCACGATACCCGTTGGCACGGCACCGGTCGGCCTGGTCTTCGCCGGGGGACGGATCGTCACGGCGGACTCGGACCGCTTCAACGTGCCGGGTGCGACAACGGGCCTGTCGGTGGTGGACGTGCAGGCGGCGCTGGCCGGCCGGTCGGCCGTGCTGGGCACGATCGCGACCGGCCGTTTCCCGCGCGAGTTCGCCCTGGCCGGCAGCACGCTGCTGGTCTCCGACTTCACGTCCGACCAGGTCCAGGCGATCAACACGGCAACGCTGCCGTGATAGCGTCGCGGCGCACGATGTGCCGCGTCGGAACGCTTCGTGTGCCACGGTCGTGGCCGTCCTGGGCGCCCTGGTCGAAAGGAGCGCCGTCGTGGGCGTGTCATTGGTGATCGGAGCCCGGGGCAGCATCGGACGGCACGTCGTGGACCACCTGCTGGCGGCCGGTCAGCGGGTGCGCGCCTCGGTCCGTGATCTCGCCACCGCCGACCTACCGACGGACGTCGCGGTGGTCGCCGCCGATCTCACCCGCCCGGACACACTGCCGGCCGCGTTGGCCGGTGTGGACCGGGTCTTCCTCTACGCGCCGGCCGGTGGTGTGGCCGGGTTCGTCGCGGCGGCCAGGTCCGCCGACGTCGAACGGGTCGTCCTGCTGTCGTCGGGCAGCGTGCTGTTGCCGTACGCGGCGGGCAACGCGATCGCCGAGGAACACCGGTCGATCGAGCGAGCGCTGGCCGACTCCGGGCTGGACTGGACGCCGGTGCGGCCGCTGGTCCTGGCGAACAACGCGGCGCACTGGGCCCGGTCGATCCGGGACGACGGCGTGGTCGGCCTGCTGCGGCCGGACGCGACGACCGCACCGGTCCACGAGCGGGACGTGGCCGCGGTCGCGGTGGCGGCGCTGCTCGGCACCGCCGAGGGCACCGACGGCATGCTGACCGGCCCGGAACCGCTGACCCAGCGACGACAGGTCGAGCTGATCGGCGATGCGATCGGCAGGCGGATCCGCGTCGCGGAACTGTCCGAGGACCAGGTGCGCGACCAGTTCGGCCCGGCACCGGCCACAGAGGCGATCATCCAGTTCATCACCGAGGCGGCGCGCGCCGGCTCACCCGTGACGGACACCGCCGAGCGGGTGCTCGGCCGCCCCGCGCTGCCGTTCACCCGGTGGGCGGCCGACCACGCGGCCGACTTCCGCTAACCCAGGCGGAACCGCTGGGCCGTCGTGCCGTTGCAGTCGTAGATCTGGAGGTGGTCGCCTGCCTGGCCGGCGTTGTTCGGGTCGTCCAGGCAGCGGCCGGACTGCGGGTTGCGCAGGCTGCCATCGGATTGGGTGACCCAGGTCTGCGAGCCGGTTCCGTTGCAGTCCCACAGTTGGACCGGCGTGTTGTTGTCCGTCGCGCCGTGCGCCACGTCCAGGCACTTGCCGAACACCCGGACCGTCTGGTCGCCCGGCACCGACCACCGCTGGGCGTCGGACCCGTTGCACGTGTACAACTGGACCGCCGTGCCGGAGGACGGGTCGGCGTTCGCCACGTCCACGCACAGCCCGGACGACCCGGTGACCCGGTCCGGCGGGAACTTCCACACCTGCCCGGCCGCTCCGGTGCACGCGGCGACCGACACGGCCGTGCCCGATGCCGTCAGGCAGTTCCCGGAACCGACCAGCTCACCGTTCGACTGGAGCGTCCAGTTCTGCGCGGCCGAACCGTCGCACGCCGCCATCCGCGCCGGTGACGCGGCGACCAGGCACTGGCCCTGGATCCGCACGGTGCCGTCGCCCGGCGGCGTCACCGTCTGGCCCGCCGAGTGGTCGCACGGCGCCAGCGACACCGCCGATGTCAGGCACAGCCCGCCCGCGCCGATCACCTCGCCCGCGGTCGGGTTGCCGGTGGCCGACCCGGACAGCCGGATGGTGTGACCGGCACTGCCGGACAGCGACCCCGTCGTCACCGTGACCGTCCGCGAGTTCGCGTTGTACGACCACGCCGTCTCCGGCACCTGCGTGCCGTCGACGAACACGGCCGTCGGGGCGGCCGAGTTGGACAGTCGCAGCGTGTAGGCGGTGTCCCTCGGCTGGGTGCCGACGGTCAGCGTGCGGGAGCCGTCCTGCCAGGAGATCGGCGTGGTCGTGCCGTGGCCGACCGGTCCCTCGCCGGAGTCCTGGTACAGCGAGAAGCTGCCGTCCGCGCCGGCCGCCACGTTCAGCGTGACCTGGCTCAGGGGCGACTGGGACTGGTTGTCCACGTAGTCGGTGCGCGTCGGCATGATCCCGCCCGACTTGATCAGCACCGGCATGGCGGTCAGCGGGTCGCTGATCGTCACCGTCGACGGGCCGGTGTACGTGGTGCCGCTGAAGTAGTCCGTCCACGTGCCCGGCGGGATCCATGCCGTCACCGAGTTGCTGGCCGACACGATCGGCGCGACGAGCACGTCGTCGCCGTACAGGTATTCCTGCGGGTTCGTGTACGCGGCGCTCTGGTCCGGGTAGTCCAGGTACAGCGGCCGGGTGATCGGGATGCCCGTCGCGTTCGCCTGCGCCGCCAGCGTGTACGTGTAGGGCACCAGCGCCTCGCGCATCCGCAGGAACTTCTCCCCCGCCGCGGCCGCGTCACCGGTGTAGTTCCACGGCAGCCGGTCGCCGTGATCGGAGTGCATCCGGTCGATCGGCTGGAACGTGCCCAACTGCATCCACCGCGCGTACATCGCGTCGTCCAGGTGGCCGCCGTGGAAGCTGCCGATGTCGTCGCTGACGTTGCTCAGGCCGGCGGCCGCCTCGTCCGGCGTGAACCGCGCCTCGAAGGCCAGCATGTCCCACG